>CALCEG010000187.1 GCA_937900435.1 uncultured Alphaproteobacteria bacterium | reverse complement strand
TCCAGGAGCTTGGCTTTGTTGATGTTGATCGGTTCCCCTTGTATAATGGAAATTTCTGGGGCTTCTATATGCTGGACGGTACCCATGTTTTCGGTGAATATGATCAAGTATCCAGTATGGGCAACGGTGCAGCTGCGGTTATGAACGCAGACACATGGAAGATCGTGGATCGTAACGGTGTAGACCTGACTGGTAAATCCTACGCAGCTGTTGCTATGGACGAAAGAGGGATCATGACCAGAAATGATCGCTGCTTCGTTTCCGATGGCGTGTCATGGAGCATGATTGACCTCACCGGTGCGGTGAAGAGTAGGAACTCCTATGACGATGCCCGGCTGTTCCTTGATGAAACCTACGCTGCCGTGAAGATGGGCGGCAAATGGGGCTTTGTTGACAAGGATGGAAATATTATTATAGATTCTGGAAAAATGCATTGGTACGCCTCAAAAGAAGAAATTATGTCCAGCGAAATTATGAAACAGTGTATTGAACGTGGTGTCTCATACGAAGTGATGTCTGCTGTAAATTCTAATGGACGTTTTGCCTATTCAAAATTATTAGGGCAGGCCAGCCGTACACCGCTAAACATTAACATGATAAAGGATACAGAATATGACATGTAATAATATCTATATTGAGACTGTTTGTAAGAAATATCCAAATACGACAAAGGTTTGTCGCCCTGTCATAGCGCAATTAATAGTACAAAGCAAAAGTATAAGTATCTATGGATTTGTCATTGGTGATTCTGCGGAAAACTCATATTTTATAAATCAAAAGACACTTGATATTTACAAAAAATCAGACTGTGCGTTAATAAATTATCTTGACAGCTTTGATGATTAAAAGTCTATATATCAAAACTCTCATGCGCGGTCTGAAAATTCACCAATTATCGGATTGACATAATGTTTTTGCTGCATGATTCATACAGCATTGCATCACACTTTGCATCGAATGGCGATTTACCAAGTATTATTCAGTTTGTATGCGTATTCCGAGTATTCTTTTTTAGGGGTGTATAGTTTTTTAGTCTATAAACCTCGGTTTGCCGAATGCCTGTTCCAGAATCCGTATTTGCTTGTTCAGGTGGCCTGCGCCAAATGTTGCCAGAACGCAATCGTGTGAATTTACTGCATCAAAAATGCATTTTACCATATATGGGTCGCGTGAAATCATGCCAATATCTGACCACATTTTATTCAACAGACTGCCATTGTTGTCTGGGCAGTGCCATTCAGGGTGCTGTTCATAAATATCGCTAATGTTGTCATCTGTGATTTCAATGCCGAATTGTTCCAGAAAGTATTCTTGAAATTCTTCCTGGGTCATTGGTGGGGGCAGTGTGTCGTCCCAGTATTTGTGAATTGTATTTTTCAGCGCGCGTTCAATTGAATAGTTTTCTTTGAAGTGTTGTTTGTATGTGTACGCATCGTCCAGCATGAAAAACACCTGTAATGGTTTTAGGTAATTGCTATCAACCTTTAATAAATCTGTGAACCAATCGTACTTGCTGGAATCGGCCAGTATAACCGGAATATCACGCTTGTACCCCAGTCGTGCAGAATATGTCAATTCATTGCGGCTGCGTGTATGTGTTTGGATTTTAACAGGTTCTGCATTGCGATGCACCTCGGTCACTACGCAATCTATGTCATAGTCATTAAAGCATTTATCAATCAGTTGAAATGACACGTCTGCGGAATGTTTGGTGCCACAGTAAATCAATTTTTTATTGTCAAATTCAAACACTGCCAGTGTCGGTGCCGGCAGGCGATCTGTGACATCAGAATATGCCCGTAATAAATTCATATCTGGTACGTATTTCATATCTATGCCTTTACCTTTTTGATTTTGGTGCGTTTTGGGATTTTTTTTAATATTACCGGTAATGTATCATGGTCATAGTTCCATGTCCATTTTATTCCGCGCATTAGGCCACGCAGTGTTTCGCGGTATGTTGTCTGCTCAAGGCCAAGTTTGCGGCGGATATATCGTTTAATCTGTCGCCAAATGCGTATTGTGCGTGATGGGGACACAATGTGTATTTCGGTTGCACGTTTCAAGATTGGATTTACCCAGTCGGAAAATGATGCGCCCTCGGATATCCAGTCTTTGCCCTGGGCAAATTCAGCCGCCATTTCTGTGCGTTCGGATACACTCCGTTTGCGTGGGGCGGTGCCAGAATTGTCATGAAAAATCTCGTCCAAATGGCACAGGGGTAATTTGCGTGCCGCCGCCAACCGCCGCGCGTATGTTGTTTTGCCAGCCCCCGGCGCACCAATGACATGAATTCGTGGCATTATTTGTCCTTTATTTCCTGTAAATTATACCACACTGCATCACACTTTGCATCACAGTTTTTGGTGTTTTGCGATCGTGGGGCGGATTTGGGTTGGAATTGCATACCCCGAATAAAATAAAAATAGCCCGCCCCACGCAAGTTCGCCACCCAACACAAAACCCAACAGGGCAAGAAAATCCAAACACAACAAGTAGATTTTGCAAGTGTAACGCAGCGAAATCGTTACGGTTGCCTCGCAGGCATTTATGCCAAGAGAAAAAACGCACCAAACGGTGCTTTTTTATTATTCAAACATTTCCAATGGTATGTCGTATTCGTTACAAAAATCATAAAAGAATTCTAAAAACGCTTGTACTTTCGGACTTTTAATTGTTAACGGATTTCCGATTCCGGTTAAAATATATTCATAGTCAAAATCAATGTTTGGAACTTCTACCAATCGTTCATTACGCATAGTGCACCATTCAGGCATCAGTGATATACCGGCACCATCACAAACCAATTGGTATGCAATAGATGCAGAATCAGTTGTCAGATTTAATTTCTTTGCACGTTTCAGAATGAAATTACATTCTGGTAATTGCAAGAATTTTTGTCGGACGCATAATTCAAAATTTTCCAACATGTCATCCATATCTTTTGGTACACCATGTTTATTCAAGTATTCAGGCGTAGTATAAAATTTTGTTTTGGTCTTAAATTTGAATAACGGTTTATTTCCTGGGATTTTTTGCAGCGACCGTATATCAAGTATAGATATGTCCGGATTTGACATATTCATATGGCGATTTGTTAAAATGTCCAAACGGATTTTTGGGTGTTTGGCATATAACTTGTATAATTCGGTAAACAAACGACTGCCGGCAAATCCTTCTTCGGTCCAAATAGAAATATGACCTGTCAGTTCATCTGGACCTGTAATATTATGATAAATATTATCAAGTGTATTTACAATGTTTTCAATATCTACATACAATTGCCGTGTTGTATTAGTTGGCACACTGCCAGAAGAACTGCGTATCAACAAACGTGTCTTAAATCTTGCCTCTAAATCAGAAATTATTTTAGACATATTGGAATGTTTTATTCCATTTCGGTCTGCGGCGGCCTGGATTTGGCCTAAATCAATTACTTCTTTTAGTGCTAACAGTTCGCGTAAAAACGTAATTTTTGTTTTAATAGTTGGCATTACTTTCCTTTTTTAATGATACTTTTTACCATACAACAGGAAAAAAATCTAAACAATAGTTATTTTTTTAGGATATAAAACATTTTGTATACCGACGAAAAAAGATAAAAAATCTTGGAAAACATAGCTGTATAGCGATTCCAGTCCCTTTTTTATACATTATCTTGTGTAAAAAGAGTATGAAATAAAACATAAAAACCTAGTCTATAATTCCTTCGTGTCCAACAACAAACAAGACCAAGGAGTTTTAAAATGACACACGCAGATATTTGGTTCGCCATTGATTCGTTCGCAAAAGATCACAAAGTATCCTGTTCAGGACTTGCAAAACGCAGCGGATTGGACGCAACAACGTTTAATAAAAGTAAACGTTGGTCTAAATATGGGCAACCACGTTGGCCTTCTACTAGCAGTATTGCAAAGATATTGGAAAGTACAGGAGCCAGTTTATATGATTTTACAAAATATTTTTCGACAAATTCTTCGCCCGCACAACAAGCTATATAAAAGTACAGATAAAATAAAAAAAACGCCGCCCATCTGGGCGGTTTTTTATCGTTGCATCACACTTTGCATCACAGTTTTTTGTATTTTGTGGTCATGGGGCGGATTTGGGTTGTAATTGCACGCCCCGAATAAAATAAAAACTGTCTGTCCCGCACAGGTGGCACACCAAACATAAAAATCAAAAAAGCAAGAAATTCCAAACACAACAAGTAGATTTTGCAAGTGTAACGCAGCGAAATCGTTACGGTTG
>CALCEG010000186.1 GCA_937900435.1 uncultured Alphaproteobacteria bacterium | reverse complement strand
TATCATAACCGCCGGCAATGAGAATCACCTTCTGAGTGAACGCTTTCAATCCGGCCATCGTACGAGAGGGACTGGAACCGATGGAATCGTTATACCAGCGCACACCTTTGCGTTCACGCACCAATGGCGCCAATATAAATATCTTTGTCCCGGACGGAATTTTCATTGTCCAATCTACCATTTCAGCCACAGTCTGGGATTTTATCGGCTTCCCTGTCACTGGCGAATAAGGCACCCCAATTCGCGCCCACAACAATCGCAAATAATCGTAAATTTCTGTAACCGTACCAACCGTAGAACGCGGATTATTAGACGTTGTTTTTTGTTCTATTGATATTGCTGGTGCCAGGCCTTCGATTAAATCAACATCTGGCTTTTTTTGCATATCTAAAAATTGGCGCGCATAACTAGACAAAGATTCCACATACCTGCGTTGACCTTCGGCATAAATAGTATTAAACGCCAACGAAGATTTACCAGACCCAGAAACACCAGTCAAGACCACCAATTTATTTTTTGGTATGTCTAAATCAATATTCTTAAGATTATTTTCGCGCGCACCGCGAATTTTTATTACATTTGCCATAGTATTTCTTTATATAGTCCCAACGCGACAAAATTCAATACAAAGGGCGAAAAATCCTTTTTCGCCCTGTCCTTTTTATTTTTTATTTGCCTTTAATTTTTCTGGCGACAACGAAATATCTGCGACACGCGTATGATTTGCACCTACATCTGGCATCAATACACCATCGACCCAAATATCGATTCCACCAGCATTACCAAAGGTCGCCTTGTATTTGTTTCCAGCTGGCACATAATACACATCCCCCGGGACCAAGACGCGACTAAACACTGTCTTACCGCGTCCATCTTCTATCTTGACCCAAGATTCTTGTGTTGCCTGCAAAATAACATTTGCTTTTTCGCGATTATCCGTACCAAAGCGTTCACGCACATCCTGTTTAAATGCAGGGTCATTATTTTTAGACATTGTCGTGGCATTTTCCGATTGCGCAATTGTTTCTGCAACTGCAACATCTGATTTTACATCACCACTGTCGGACGACAACCAAACTATACCTAAAACAACCAAGACTATCGCGGCCAGCCCACCAACAAACCAAATCCAATTCTGATAAACAAATTGATAAACCTTTACGAACATCAGTTTATACCAACTTTCTTCTTTGATACTTGGCATTGCACAGGCACTTACATCTGCATCATCAGTTGCGGCCGAACAATCTGCAGTTATCCCCATTTCTTTTTTTATTTTCGCGATGATTTCATCTGGATTCAACCCTAATTCAATTGCATAATTACGCGCAAAGCCCAATATATACACCATTTCTGGAATTTGGTTATAATTGCCAGATTCCAACGCTTCTAAAAATTCTTCGCGTATACACAACTGTTTCGAGATTGTTTGTATTTCACGTTTACGACGTCCTGTTGTGCGTGCATTGCGCAGCATTTCACCCGCGCTCATATCTGCAACAACTTCTGCCACATCGTTATTTTCAACATTAATATTATCATTCATAATTCACAGCCTTTTTGATTAATTTGCTTCCATAATACCCCAAAAATCACGAATTGCAACAATTAAGGCATCTGCATTATCTATTCGATTAACCTTGATACGAAAATCCGAAGAATTTGGCATCCCTGCGCTATACCACGCCGCGTGCTTTCTGAACATCGGCACAGCCGTTTTTTCACCATAGTACTCGACAGCATACCGCAAATGTTGCAAAACGACATCCATAACATTTATTTTTATATCTTCCCCTGCAACCTGCGCCAACATCCATGGTTTTCCCAACAATCCACGCCCAATCATTGCACCACTGTATCCCAGTTTTTGCACAGCATCCAACGCATCTGCGCTTTTTATATCACCGTTTGCAATAATCGGTATTGGCATATCGGAAACGTCTGGCCAAACAGCATTCCCCAGATACAACTGTGCGCGTGTCCGTCCATGCAAAGCCGCAAACCGAACGCCACAATCCGCCGCAATGTTTATTAAGTTTTTCCAATCCTTGTGTTCTTCGTCCCAGCCTAATCTGGTTTTAATCGACACAGGTATATTAA
Source organism: uncultured Alphaproteobacteria bacterium (assembly GCA_937900435.1). Lineage (GTDB taxonomy): Bacteria > Pseudomonadota > Alphaproteobacteria > Rs-D84 > Rs-D84 > Enterousia. Next base: position 1,038 of record CALCEG010000186.1, on the reverse strand, counting down.
CAGCACGAACAACAGCCCGCATAATTTTTTCTGCTAATTTATGATCACGCATCAAATGCGCCCCTGCCCCTGCACGCGTAGCAACCTTTGGCACAGGACAGCCCATATTAATATCAATCCATTTTGCGCCTTGATTTTCCAAGATTCGTGCTGCATCTGCCATTAAATCAACATCTGCACCAAATATTTGTGCACCAACATTTCCTTCGTCTGCATAATTATCAAAATTTCGCAAGCAATTTTTATGCGCACCGACCAACGAATGACACGATATCATTTCCGTCACCAATGGCGCATTTGGGGAAAAGCAACGAATTACCTTGCGAAAGGGTCTGTCAGAAATTCCAGCAAGTGGTGCAGCAAAAATTTGATTATTACTAAACATTTGTGATATAATGCCACCGATGAAAGCAAAAATCAAAAATTTATTTAAGTTTCTTGGTCGCGCCTGGTCCAGCGGCCTGTATGGCAAGGCTGGCATACTGTTGGCGACATTTGGGTGCCTTATGTTCATCGGTCTGTTTCAAAGGGACGCCAGCATTCAAAATTTTGTTATTAACACTTGGAAACTGGGAGCTGCGTACGAACAACGCGATTCGGAACGCGATACTTTAAATAAATTGGAACATCATATAAATTTACTTAAAGCAAACAGCCCCGATTACATTGAAGAACTGGGTCGTATCGCCAAGCCCTTCCTGCTGCGCATCGAAGGCCCCATGGACTGCGACAGCGACCGCGAAGCGCAGATCGAAGCGCTGGCCGGACTGACCAAGGAACTGGACGACCGCGGCTGCGATGTGGAGCTGGTTGCCGACGAGTGGTGCAACACTCTGGAAGACATCAAGCTGTTTGCTGACAACAAGGCCGGCCACATGGTCCAGATCAAGACTCCCGACCTGGGCGGCATCAACAACACCATCGAGGCTGTTCTGTACTGCAAGGAGAAGGGCATCGGCGCATACCAGGGCGGTACCTGCAACGAGACCGACCGCTCCGCTCAGGTCTGTGTCCACTGCGCTATGGCTACCCAGCCTG
>CALCEG010000185.1 GCA_937900435.1 uncultured Alphaproteobacteria bacterium | reverse complement strand
GAACCGACGACCTCTTCGAGGTGAACGAAGCGCTCTAACCAACTGAGCTACACATCCTTTAAACAACACACATAATTCTACACAAAAATACTATTTTTTCAACAAAAAATATGATACAATTCCTGCAAAAGGATATGAAAAAAAGGTTATGAAAAAATGTATGATTTGGATTTAGATTTAGAACACGCAACAAAATTATCAGAAACAACAACTGAACTGCATAAATTGTATTACGACAGTAAGTACTCTCATTTTAATCTTGAACAGGGTATCGAACACATCAAAAAGAATATTATCACTGAATATAACAATAAAATTAATCCGTTAAAAAAACAAATTGATTTCACCAAAAATCAAATCGATTCAAATACGCTTGAAAGCAACGCAACCAACAAACGCCTGAAAGAAACCGAAAAAGAATTAAACAACCTGAAAAAAAGCATCGCGGACAAAGAATCAGAAATACAGTCCTATTTTCCAGAAAAACTGCACGATATTGCGCTTTACGATGATATAGAATACAAATTAGGACGACTAACTCATGCAACTGGCGCTCTTAAACGTCTTTTTGGTTTCGATGCAAAAAAACAAAAAATCCGCGTTATTCATCACGAGCTAACTAAACTTTATGACAGTCAAAAAAAACTAGAACAAAACAAGGTAAAATACACAAAAGAATCCACCGTATACAATTCCACGCAAACAGAATTAAACAAAAAATTATCAGACCTGGAATCCCAGGCCCAAGAAATTTATGACAATGCATACACACAACTACATAACGAAGTAGCAAGTTGGATTTATACAAATAACCCAGAAAACATATCCAAGACAAAAAACATGAACACCCATGGTCTTGGCTTGCAATTCATCGACGAGCCGGTTTGTTTTATGCTGGACCTAGAAGTAAGCAAATCCGCCGATAGAATCTATAACATACTAAAACATATTGGTCTAGAAGTAGGGGATACTCCTGATGCTTATACCATTAGCACTACAAAAGGCAATGGAACACGAATAATCACCCCATTTTTTAGTCCAAAAACCGTACGACGTGATATAATGGCGCTAAAAAAATATCTTTCATTTCATGGTATAAGAATCATTGGCGTTCACCCACCGCTTCGACACTACCAATTAAATCCAAACATACTTATTAACCACGAAAGCAAATCAACAAATCTAACCCCTGAACACATTCGAAACAAACTGCAAAAACACATTAAAAATTTTGACTACATAACAGCGGATGAACTTACCAGAACCTACGGCACCAATGGAAAATATCTATTTCGTGGACAAACATTTATGACAGGGGACCCGCGCTCATCATATGCCAGTATAACACCCCGTCATGGGGCAGCTGGTATTAACTTCGCCGCAACCGAACCATATTACGCAACCGGTTATGCATCCCTTGGACTAAAAAGTGCATCAGGTCACACAATTGACGCAGAAAAACAACCCGGACTTATAAACCCAGACACAGGCATCAAAGAACCAATTGGTCTGTTAACTGTTTTTGAACGTTCCCCCCGAAATGTGACAGTTCGCAACCTAGATCTGGAATCGATTAATTCAGCGAACGATTTCAAAATACGCATTCAATCGGGTCGCAATGAAACATTCAACTTTTCAGAAACGTTACTAAATCCAGACGACAACAAAATCGTTTCCCGATATATAGCATACGATGGCATACTTATCAAAATAAACGAACAAGATCCCGAATGGCTATCTGTTCTTGATTATTTTGCGCCAAATTTACACACAACATACGGCACACACAGCAACACCACAAACCGTATCAAGAACCTTGAGAACGAATACCGTTCATCACAAAACACAACCAAGACATACGACTTAACCCCAGAGCAACTGGCGCAAATGGGGTATCAAGCACCAACCAAGAAAATGACAGACGCGACAAAATCGCTAAAATCTAAAATCGCCCACAGCAACCAACAGATTTTAACCGCAACAAACACAGACGACCGCGCCGCATAAAAGAAAGCCCGAACATCGGGCTTTTTTATCAGTGGTGGGGATAGTGGGACTTGAACCCACACGGTCGCAATGACCAAAGGATTTT
>CALCEG010000184.1 GCA_937900435.1 uncultured Alphaproteobacteria bacterium | reverse complement strand
AACCGAAAACAGGTGCGCGTTGGCGTAAAAAAAGGTGGATTAAAACCATTGGGACAGGCATTTGTTCACAATGGGCGGATATTACAGCGATTGGGGCGGTCATCGTACCCAGTCCAACAAAAATTCGGTCCGTCAATCCCGTCAATGTTGGATAATGACGAGGTTGTGGACAAAGTTGTGGAAACCATGAATAAATCTGTGGAAAAACGACTGGAACACGAAACATTGAGAATATTGGACGGAGCGGTTAAATGATTGAACAAGAATTGGCAAGAAATTTAAGAGAATTTATCAAAGATGCCGTAAAAGATTTACGGTTGCCGGTTGAGTTTGAAAAGAAAGCCCGCGCCCCAAAAATTATTAATGGTTATTTGCCACCAAAGAGATCAGAAAAAGGCGATGATTTTCCGTTTGTGTTGGTGCGCCCAGATGCGGCAACATCCGAACGAGATGCAACCGAGGTCACGGTATCAATTATTATTGGTTGCTATGCGAAACCAGAAGAATATGACGGATATGAATATTGCATGAATGTAATGACACGAATCCGCAACGCATTAACGTCAATGGAAAATGGTATTTTGGCAGAAAGATATGTATTGAATTTTCCGATTAGTTGGAATAATGTGCCAGAGCAACCATGGCCACAGTGGCAGTTGGATATGGAAACAAGATGGTGTTTCAATACACCGCAGGCAATATCGGTTTTTTAAGGAGGAAAAAATGTCAAAAAAGACAAAATCAGAGGTAAAAATCGAAGAAAAAAAGGTTGTGGATGTGCCGAAAGAATCAACCGTTTATATCGGCCGTTCGTTGCCTGGACTTTCAAGATTTACAGTATTCAAGGGCGGACAACTTCCACCGCATGTGGCGAAGTTGGCGGATGAAAACAAATCCGTGGCTGGCTTGATTGTCCCTGTTAGTGGCTTGCAGGAGGCGAGAAAAAACATGCAAATTAAGGGCCATATCTTAAACGTTTATTTAACACAACAAAATAAGGAGGTATAAAGATGCCATATAATCACGGTGTTAAAGTATCAGAAGTCCCAACAAGCCTGTTACCGTCTGTGGAAAGTTCTGCGGGTTTGCCGGTAATCGTCGGGACCGCGCCTGTCAATATGACAGATGCAAAAAACGTAAATAAACCTGTATTGTGCTATTCATACGATGAAGCAGTAGCCGCATTTGGTTTTGTTCCAGCGAAAGAATCAGCCGGCGGGTTGAAAAAGTTTGAATATTCAATTTCTGAATTTATTCAGTCCCAGTTCGGATTGTTCGGTGTTAAACCGGTGGTCATTATTAACGTACTGGACCCAAAAATACACAAAGTAACAGCGACAACAACGTCAGTAACATTGGATGCAAAAACCGGTTC
>CALCEG010000183.1 GCA_937900435.1 uncultured Alphaproteobacteria bacterium | reverse complement strand
TAGAAGAAGTTTAATGCCAACTTCTTTAATAGGAGGATTGTTAATATTAATTTTAAAATTCATACCAGGATTTAATAGTCTAATAGATCATAGTTTTATGGAAATAATAACATATCATACATTAGGTATAGGTTTTATTGCTTTGTCTTTAAAAACACTAACGCGTTTCGGACCACGACAGTTATTTCCGCGCGAATCACAACCAGCATAAGTGAATATGCTTTGCATTGTCGATTTCAGGTTTTTCATTGCGTCTTCGGCCGATTCGATTTCAGATAAAATTTGCCCCTGGATGCGTTCGCGCGCCATAAGTTCGGCATTTTCATTGCCACTGGCGGCACGCGCCTGTTCACTTTGTGTTAATTCAACACTGCTGGTTACAGCGGCAGATTCCTTTTTGGCCGCGGCCGCTTCGGCCTGGGCCGCGGCAACCATTGCCTTTTGTTCGTTCAATGCCGATTGCATTTGTGCCATTTGTTGCGCAGATTGTTGCTGCATCATTTGTTGCATATTCGCCATCTGCTGTTGCATTTGCTGAATCTGGGCATTATTTTGCGATGCAGCCTGGGCGGCAGCAGCCTGGGCTGCGGCGGTCTGGGCCGCCAGTTCAGCCTGTTGCGCCTTTTGATTCGCAGTCGCAACCAATTGCGCCGCAATATAATCAATTAAATCGTTGCCATGCTGTTTACAGGTGTTATTACTGTTGACACAGCCAGCAACAATAGGGCGCGCAACATCAATCGTTGTACAACCAGTGCACTTTGGTTGTGCACAACGCATAATCAGCGAATTACAATTTCCAAAGTCTGCCTTGGGCGCGGTGGCGTTTGCCTGGGCGCGCGAGTTGGTTAACTGATTCCAATTATTGTTATTTGTCGCCGCAGAATTACCGTTCCACGCGGTCAGATTACTGCCAGCAGTGGTGGCAACCTGAGCAACAGAGATAGTCGGCAATGCCGTTAACGCGAATAGTAAAAAGGGCTTAATCAGTTTCATATTCTCTCTTGGGTTTTATTCTAACATATATTTCGGTATATTGCAAACATAAAAGGAAAATTTCAAAAAATTTACATTTGGGGTGTTTAAAATGAAAAAACTTATGGTGCT
>CALCEG010000182.1 GCA_937900435.1 uncultured Alphaproteobacteria bacterium | reverse complement strand
CAGTCAGTTCCGGAAGAACAGGCTGAAGTTCGCCTGTCTGTGTGCGGATCAAAGCGTTAAGGTCAGCATTTGAAGATGTATATGCATAGAAGCCATTATATCCTGTACCAACCATATCCAGATTGATCATAGCCACAATATTGTCAACCTCACTGAAAGAGCGGTTAAGGAAATACCAGCTGCCAACCATACCCATTTCCTCTGCACCGAACAATGCAAAAATCACTGAACGCCTGAAATCATAATGTTGCGCCGCAACCTGCTTTGCCTGATGTTCGTTGGTGTTTTCTGCTGTGTTTTTTTGTTGTGCTGTTGCTGTTTTGGGTTCAGCAGTAATTCCGCCATTGTGATTGCCAGACTGTATTGCGCCACCTGACATATTTTTTGAAGATTTTGCCTGTGCGCCATAATGTGTCATCTGTTGTTCTGCCAGCAATTCTTCGATACGTTCATTATAGCGCGCCAATATCAAGTTTATTTTATCCATTGCTTCGCGAATTAACTGCGTACCGTATGCGCGCATTTGCGCCACCCATTCAGACGTACCAGAAATTTTGTTTTCGCTGTTACGGTGTGTCATTATTACACGCGACCAATATTTCTTGTGCGATTTATATGTGTTATCTAAATGTTTTAATGCAGGGTTGTTGGCTTTTTTGGTCTTTATAAATGTTTCGCATTGCCTTAGCGCTGTTTGCCACGCACGACCTAAAGAATAGCCGTTTGTCCAATTAACCCACGAAAAGCCAGAAAATAATTTTAAATACGATTCTGCCAAAATTTTCCTGTCGCGCGCATCAACGATTTTTGCAATATTCGCAGGGACAGGTATCGTAAATTTTTCTTGAAATTCTGCAATATTCTTTTGTTTTTCCATAACGAACTCCTTTGGTTTGAAGTTCTGTGAGTACCCCCACAGCAATTTTATATAGGTCTTTTTTTTTGTTTTTCAACCCCTGTCAAGAGAAAAGTTTTTTTGACATTCTTCCTAATATAATGCAAAATGTGTTTGTTCTTGTCGTAAACACACACTGTTGCCAAGAATGGGCGGTGTGGGCACGAACAATGGTCTTGCCAATAATGGGGGCCATAAATTCATCGAAAACAAGGAGTTAAATGATGAAAAAAACTTTAAGCGCAGCAGTAGCATTGTCTGTAATTGGGGCATCCGCGTATGCTGCAAACTTGGAAAACCCACTGTATATGCCACAACGTGGTGAAGGTTATTCCAAAACATCTGCTGGTGTTATGTACAAAGTTGCAGACGATTCAGATGCTATGATTAAAAAAGCGCACAATGGTGCAACAGAATTCCCAATCTGGCGCGTTCAAGAAGAATTGGGATATGGTATATTGGATAATCTGGAAGCATATGCTAAGTTCGGTTATACTCACGATGGTGATATTGACCGCAAAGGTATGCATCTGGGACGCGCAGGATTGAAATATCGTGCAATCGATTCCGTTGATGGTTGGGCATGGGACTTGTACGCAGACGCACAATTGGGCGGTGTCAGCGAAATGACCGGCTCTTATACAGCAACAGGATTCAATTATGATAACTATTCAAATGGTCGCTGGGGCTTTCATGTTGGAACACAGT
>CALCEG010000181.1 GCA_937900435.1 uncultured Alphaproteobacteria bacterium | reverse complement strand
ATTGTAAAGAAGCGCCGTTTTCATTCCCTTACATCATCCTTCCCTACGTTTTGGTGCGCATTACTGTGTCCAAACAGCATTATACAAAATGCACAAATTAAAAAGAGCCGTAATTTGGAGTTTTACTAATAATACCAAACAGAAACCTTTCTTTCAACCTAAAACTTCAAAAATGCACAAATGTGCATCGCTAAATTTTTTGTTTAATTTTTAGCCCGAAATTATGTGCAACTGTGACAAAGCAAGTTGACAGCGACTGAAACTGCCCTTATTATAAATATATTGTATCAAATTGTTTTTATGTAAGGAGGTCGTTCCCCATGCGCGTTACTTTGACGCAGCAGCACAACGCCAAGTCTCTTCTGATCTTCGCATTCCCCACCATCATCATGATGGTCGGCTTCCAGGGTTCCGGTAAAACCCTGGGCAAAACATTCAGAACTCCAATCGCTGCAATAAAACCAAAACCGCGATACACCATAAACAAGAACAAGAAAATAAACAAGACACCAACAATCGCCCCCATTTTTCCACCAGCAATTGTATCCGCCCCCAAACCTGCGCCAACGGTACGTTCTTCGATTACGTGCAACGGCGCAGGCAACGCACCACTGCGCAACAAGACCGCCAAATCTTTGGCTTCTTGCAATCCAAAACCGCCTGAAATTTGCCCACGTCCGCCTGGGATTGGTTCACGAATAACTGGCGCAGACAAAACCTTGCCGTCCAAGACAATCGCGAAACGTTCATTAACATGTTCTGTTGTTAATTTTGCAAATTTTCTGGCCCCAGTGGCATCAAACACAGTCGAAACCACAGGCATATTATTCTGGTCAAAATCAGCCTGAGAATCCTTTAACGATTCACCAGAAACTTCGACTCTGGAATACACAGGAACAGTCTGCCAAGGCATATCCATATACGGCAAAAATTCCGTACCATTTGGCGCACGCCCAGACGCAATTTGTTCTGGGGACACATTTTCATTAACCAAATGGAAAGTCATTTTTGCAGTCTGTCCAATCAATTCTTTAATTCTTTCTGGGTTATCAACCCCTGGCAACTGCACCAAAATATATTTTCCGCCCTGACTTTGAATTGATGGTTCTTTTGTCCCCAGCGCATCAATACGACGACGCACGATTTCAATACTACGCGCCAACGCATCTTTCACCATTTCCTGTTTTTGCGCTTCTGTATAAGACAACACAACCGTCTTGTCATCTGACGTTATATCAACTGTATTTCCATAAACCTTTTTCAGACGACCTTTTGCTTCTGAAACCTGATTTTCGTCACGCACAACAAAAGAAACAGCACCATCCGCATTACGCAATCCAGAAAAACGAATAACGCCCTTGTTTCTATCAATCAAGGCACTGCGTGTTTCTTCGTACAACTGTTCCGCTTTTTCTTGGAACATAGTATTCGTATCAACTTCCAGCAGCAACTGCGCCCCCCCCTTTAAATCCAACCCCAGCGACACAGGTTGAATCCAAGACGGAAAATACGGCGCCAATTTTGGCGACATTGTTGGCACAGCCAACAAAACACAAAACGCAGCAACAAACACAATGGCTAATTTTTTAAACATACCCAAAAACCTTTCTTTTATTCTTCTACGGACGCGACCGCATTTTTGTTTACTTCGATAACAACACCCTTGGCGGCTCTTGCGGGATTTGCCTTTAATTCAAGCATATCTGCAGAGAGAAGTACCATTTCCAAAAGCTCGTTAATACTAACCATGGCAATGTGCATTTCCCCTTCTTTACGGTCAAGACGCACAATGTTTAACAGGTCGGTAATAATTTCGTTTTCCCTGTCGATTTCCGTATTGATATCCTGTAAAAATTCCTGATACAGTTCTTCCGGAATACCCTGCTGCCCAACCAGTGAATCTGCAAGAACTTTCATGGAAGTCAGCGGTGTTTTTAACTCATGTGACACGTTGGATACGAATTCCTGACGGGATTTATCCAAAAGCTTGATCTTTCTAAGAAGCTGGTTAAAAGCTTCTAAACCCTGTTCAATTTCTTTATAAGAATTTTCATAAATTTCATCTTCAATATGTTCTGCGGTTACCGCACTGATCTTCTTTGTCAGACGTTTAAACGGACGTACAAATACAAAAGATAAAATTACCGAAACAACGATCAGCATAATAAATGAAATCAGTAAGATCAGGTTGACGGAATCGCT
>CALCEG010000180.1 GCA_937900435.1 uncultured Alphaproteobacteria bacterium | reverse complement strand
TCAAACAGTTTGTCAACTTTTTTTCAAGCAATTTATGGGAATTTTTATAATAATTCTACGGTTTCTCTCGCAATTACTAATTCTTCGTTGGTCGGAATAATGAGAACTTTCACTTTCGAGCCTTCCGCACTAATATCTCGGATTGCACCGTTATTCGGCTGCATATTCTTTTCCTTGTCGATTGCAAGCCCGAGGTACTGCATATTTTCACAAATCGCCTCGCGCACGCAAGGAGTATTTTCGCCAACACCCGCGGTAAATACAATCGCATCAACACGACCAAGTTCTGCCATAAATGCACCAATGTATTTTTTTACATTGTGCGCTTCCATATCAATTGCCAGACGGCACGCATCGTTTGTGTCTTTGTTGCTTTCAACGTCGCGACGGTCGGCATAACATTCTGTCAAGCCCAACAGACCAGAATCTTTGTTCAAGTGCTTCTGCATCTGGTCAGCACTGATGCCCAAACGTTGCATAACGTACAACACAACACCTGGGTCTAAATCGCCAGGACGCGTACCCATTGTCAAACCTGCCAATGGTGTCATACCTAATGATGTATCAACAGATTTTCCGTTTCTAATCGCAGTTGCAGACGCACCAGAACCAACGTGCAATGTAATTAAATTACATTCATTTGCTGGTTTGCCCAACATATTCGCAACAACCTTGGAAACGTATAAGTGGCTGGTCCCATGGAAACCATAGCGACGAACCCCAAGTTCTTTGTACCATGCATTTGGAACAGCATAACGATATGCAAAATCAGGCATTGTCTGATGGAACGCAGTATCAAATACTGCAACCTGTTTTGCATTTGGCAATAACTGTTTTGCCGCAACAATTCCAACCAATGCCGCAGGATTGTGCAGTGGCGCAATCATTGATAAATCTTCGATTGTTTTGATAACTTCATCGCTGATTTCAACAGATGATTTGAATTTTTCGCCGCCCAGCACAACGCGATGGCCGACACCCTTGATTTCGTTCATATCGATTGATGCATCGCGCAACATAAACATAACGACATTTAACGCTTCGTTATGGTTTTTCATCGCTGTTTCTTTCTTTTGTTTTGTACCGTCAGGATATTTCTGGGTGACAAAAGAATCTGGCAAACCAATTTTTTCAACATTTCCGCCAACAACAGCTGATTTCGTTTTAGCATCAAAAACCTGATACTTTAGGGACGAAGACCCACAATTTAATGCAAGTATGTACATTTAGTATCCTTTTTTTCTTCTTCGGCCGAAAGCATAGCAAAGGAAAAAATGATTTTCAACATTATTTGTCGGTTTTTTACTTTATTACTGCGCCTTTGATTAAATTTAGGTCTTCTTTGATATCATCTATTTTGATTTGAATTTTCCCGATACCCGTTTCCAACAATGTTGTACGATTTTCTAACGATGTTATCCGCGTTTCAAGGTGTGGCATTGCACCAACAGATATGTCTTGACGCGCACCCCAATAGATTAAACCACCAATAAAAACCAGTAAAAACCAACTGTTGCGCAAATATTCAAGTGTTATCATTACGCACCCCCTGCCCCCGTAAAACAAGGCTTTCAATTTGACGAACCAAGGCGCGTTGTGCTTCGACCCAGCGCAATTCAGAATCACTGATGGTTGGGGCAATCGGACGTTCAATGGTTATCGCACGCAGATGCGATAACACCGCACGACCAGATGCGCCAGAAAAACAACGTGTGTAATTTTGTGCGATGTCTTTCATAATTGCCCCCCAAGTATTGTTTCAGCCATTGCCGCCTGTGCAATCGGCGCAATGTATTTTAATTCCGCATCACTGTTTAGTTTTATTGGTGCAATTAATCCACGCGCAGATAATATCTGCAAGCCCCGATCGCATAAAGGTCTGATAAATTCGTGCAACAGACGACCGTATGTCGCGCCAAGTATGCGTACCATATCAGCATTGCGCGCCATAATTTCTGTGGCGGTCATTTCTTTTTCGCTAAGCAGCCCCAGCCTGTCCGCCAATAACGCGTGTCGAATACGTTCACGCAAATCTTTTAAAACTAATTGCGAAACGTCAAAGTCTGCACCACTGGATAACGGGGTCAGACCTGATGAACCAACAGCCTTGGGAATTATCGCACCCGGGGTTAAATTTATGTTCCCCAGATTTATAACACCGTCATCGTCCGCCTGCCAGATGCCACTGACGGCAATGGTTGCGTTCTTTAAAACCAATTCGACAACTTTGTTGGCGGTTTTTATATCTGGCAAGGCGCGCAAAACTGGACTGCGACCGTATAGTTCACCACTGGCAACAGACCAGCGAAAGACAATGTATGGATTAGTTTCAAATGTGCCACGCGATACAATATTGTTTTCGATATCACCACCAACATCCAACCAAGCAACAAATTCTGTACCGACTAAACTTTGAACCAGTTTTAATTGACTTTCTGGGTTCTGCTTAATCGTATCGCGTAAATTAGCCGGTGGCGTCCAATCTGGGAAACGCGTAAAGATGTCGCGAACACTCATTGATGTCGTGTGAAAGACCGCGTTCGGCAAAATCGCAATGTCTGATATCGGTATCGCAGTAAATGTAAAGGCAGATACCGCCCCCAACGGGGAATTCGCCATAAATAAACACGCGGTACCATAGACGACTAAATCCAAATAACACTGATGTATGGTTGTGTAAAAGTTCGAATCATTTAAATGTGCGCGCAAAATTTGCGTGGCACTGGTTGCGTCTGGGGATAATTCACTTTCGGCAACCAAATCCAGCCACATTGATTCTGGTGGTGTCAAAAGAGTGTAAATAGAGGCCGCCAAATTATCAACCGCATCCGATGCAGTTGAATCAAATACAGTTGCCATATCTTCATCAGATGATGGGATTGTGTATCTGCGCGCATCGTCCCAACGCTTTTTCCATACGGATTGATTATCCAATGCGCGCCGATATAAAGTTTGTAAGTTTTGTTGCATTTTAAGTTCTCCTTTTGTTTTGTTGTCGATAATAGCCGATGGGCTATATCTTGAAATCTGTGTTTGCTGTGAAAGTATGAATATGCGCCCCCAATGGGCGAACAATCGTTGGCTGTTGAGTAATAGCCCCCGATACTGCGTCCAGCCCGTCATCGTGATAGCCACCCTGCCCCATTGGGGTCCAATCCAACATTTCTGATATAAAGGGGGTCTGTTGTACGCGAATGTGCGCATACAGGTGGCCTGTGGACAAGACCGGTTCAATCGCAGATAAAATTCTGTCTGACTTTGATTTGCTGTTTTGTACGCCAGCAACATATATGTTTGCACCGCGCTTTGATGCACAACCGCGTAAGATTTCTGGCAAGCCACCACCAATGCCGTTGGTTTCAATCGTGATACGGTTTATTCGGCGCACACGCATAAAGTCCAAAACTTGTTCGCACTGGTTTGATAACGGAAATTGTTCACCATCAGAAACACGCAAGTACAAAATGTCGTGAATAAACAGTCGGTGCGATTTATCATCGCGATACAACAGTACACAGGCACTGCTGTCCCGATTGCGGCGACCAGTTGATGGATCCCAATACAAACAATAGCCTGTTATTAAACAATCACATAATTTGGCGGTACGAACATCAAATTCACTGTCATAAAACCGCAATTCCCCAGGATCAAGACGTACCCTGTCAGGGGAAATAAATTCTAGCATCATCTGGGCAGAAAAATGACGTGCACCAACGGTGTCTTGTAATTCGCGTATCTTTTCCAATGAAAATAATTCGGGCCACGCAGATTCCCCAGACGAATTTACTATCGGTATCTTTAATATTTTGTAGCCGCGTAAAAAAGGAATTGAAAAAGCATTTTTTTCATATACCATTGGCATAGAAGTAAAGGATTTTGATATGGACATGGATTTTACCCCAAAAACGTTACCAACAAACCTGGAAGCCGAAATGGCTGTTCTGGCTGCTGTATTGATGGACAATCGCGCGCTGGAACGTGTGGGTGAATTCCTGAACGCAAAACATTTTTATCACCCTGCACACCAAGAAATTTTTAAACTGGCAGAAAAACAATTCGCCGCAGGTATACCGTTTGATGTAATCACTGCGAAAAATTATCTGGACCAACAGGGGGTCTTGGAAAGTGTCGGCGGAATCGATTACCTTAGTAAACTGGCCAGCGCAGGTGCAACTGTCGTTAATGTAGAACAATACGGACGTATCGTGTATGAACACGCATTACGGCGCGACTTAATCGCACTGGGGCAAGATATTACAGACAAGGCGTTTGTCGAAGATATAGATACACCTGTTGCAAGACAAATCGAAATCGCAGAACAAAAACTGTTCGATATGGCAACCGCTGGGTCGTCTGAACGTGAAATAACGTCTATTTCAACCGCGCTGCAATCCGCATTGGCTGAAGCGGAAATCGCATACAAGGCGGACGGACAGTTATCTGGGCTGACCACTGGATTAAACGCACTGGACAAATCGATTAGCGGTTTGCATCATTCTGACCTGATTATTATCGCGGGACGACCAGCGATGGGAAAAACAACGCTGGCAATGAATGTCGCCTTTAATGCCGCAAACGCTATTGCGTACGGACGCGCAAATAAAAATTACAAGGGCGCAGTTGTGTTCTTTAGTTTGGAAATGTCCGCGTCGCAGTTGGCGGCGCGCGTGCTGTCATCGCAGTCGAAAATACCAGCGACCGCAATGCGCGAAGGTACACTGACAGACGAAGATTTCTTGAAAATGTCCCAATATTCTGCCGCAATCGGTAAAGTGCCACTGTTTATTGACGATACACCTGGTATGTCAGTACCAATGATGCGAACACGCGCACGACGATTGGCCCGAAAACATGGCGGTATCGCACTGATTGTTATTGACTATCTGCAGTTGATGACGTCCCCAGGGGGAAAGCACAGCGATAACCGCGTACAAGAAATTTCTGAAATTACGCGTGGTCTGAAAATGCTGGCCAAGGAATTAGATGTTCCTGTTATTGCGCTGTCCCAGTTGTCGCGTAGTGTGGAATCGCGCGATGATAAACGACCAATGCTGTCGGACTTGCGCGAATCTGGGTCTATTGAACAAGACGCCGACATCGTTATGTTTACATACCGCGAAGAATACTATCTGCAAAATCGCGACCCATCTGAAAGACTGTCGAACACAACAAACAGTACAATGGTTGAATCATGGCAAAAAAGACTGGAACGCGCGCGTGGAAAGGCCGATATTATCATCGGCAAAAACCGACATGGGCGACCAGAAACTGTGCGCACTGCCTTCTTTGGCGACTACAGTTTATTCGATAACCTACCAGAATTTGAAACAATGGACGAAAACGAATTTGCACAGCCTGCACCAACAATTTCTGCGTCCCAGTTGAACAATATGTCTGATGCAATGCCGACCGCAATCGATGCAGATGCGATTCCCGATGATTTGCCATTGTAATTATTTTACTTGCACTGGCTTTTATTTTTGACTATTATTTTGTCAAGTAATTACATAATAAGTCAGGAGTTTTGCCATGGCACAAGAAGAAATCATCTTTCCAAATAATATCAGAAACATTCGTTTAGCAACCGGTATGAAAATGACAGAACTGGCGCGTAAAACAGGATTGTCTTTGTCTGCGGTGTCAAAAATCGAAAAAGGGGTTCGCAGATTAAACCAAAAACAATTGCTGAATATCTGTAATATTTTAGGCTGTAAATTGTCTGATATTTTTATCAAGGAATCTGACGATGTCGCTGACCAATGGCAAAACGAAATTAAACGCAGATTAAACGACAATGAAAACAGTGGTTTGAAAATTTTTGGCAGCGGTCTGCGCAAAATCCGCCAGCAAACCGGAAAAACCATCGCCCAGGCTGCAAAAGATGCCGGTATGACACTGTCGGTGTACCATAAAATCGAAGTCGGTCAACGTGAAATCTATAAAACAGAAATTGAACCGTTGGCACAATCTTTTGCGCTGAATGTCGAAGAAATGTTCGATAAAATCGCAGACTTGTACAAATCTGGCGAATTGGCAAAACATATCAATAAAGTAAAAGAACGCGTGAAATCTGTGCTGGTGCCGGGGAATCCAATGTCTGGGATTAATATGCATGGGAATCTGTATGGCGCAAAATTGTATGACAGCGCACGAAAAAAATTAGTACCTGTATTCGGTACACCTGTGGCCAAGGTTATCGCGCTGAAAAAATCTGACAAAACGATGATTGTTGCGCCAATGAATCTGGAAGGCAAACAGGGTATCTATGCCGTTAAACCAAACGTAAAAAGATTGGGTGGTATTATCCCGGAAAATTCGTACTTGTTTGCTGATGCAACAACAACCGCACAAGTTGGTGATATGGCAATCTTTATTGACACAGATTTCGATGGTCTGGATTCAGAGACAACCGTAAATGCACAAATCGCAGTTGTACGCCAAGATTCAAAAGGCAAAATTTATGGACAATTAACTTCGCCTGATGAAAAAATTACTGCACAGACTATGCACAAGGTGGTTATGATTGTTATGGAATAAAAATCAATAACATTCACACAACACAAGGAGAGAGCCGAATGAATACAAAAGCAAATGTAATTGCATTAAAATTGTTGAACTTGTATCGCCAAGAACATGTGATTATTGGCGGATGGGCGGCGGTTAATCCTGTGTTCGTTAATGAAGCAACTGATGACGTCTTGAACGAATTACGCAATATGCCAACCGGAAAAACGTTGGTGCAACATATCGAAAATCTGCGCAGCGGTAAAACAGAAATGGATTCTATTGAACCTGAATTATTGCCATACGGGGGACAAATGATGGAATCTATTTCGTCTATATTATTAACCCACAATCAATGGCAAGAACTGGAAAACGGTATCTTGAAATTTACACCAGACCAGGCAGGATTGGATAAATTTACGAATTTAGATATCGTTAAAAACTTTGGCAACGAATGGCCCGTTGCAATTCGTGCCGCACTGACACAACGTCCGTTGTTAATACAAAAATTCGAACATATTATCAAAATATATAACGCATATAAATTCTGGAACATCGCAACAGAAGTGGTAAACACACCGTTGACAGACCGTATTCGCGCCCAAGTCCAGGCCGATATGCCAGAATATGAAACATATCTGCCATTGTTCGGAGGTGCTGGGACAGAACTGTTGGAAAGACTGCGTACATTTACCAGTTCTTTGAATTAATCTGTTCGATAAATCGTATCCTGTGTATGCGGTGTGCCAATATAAATAATCGCACCATTTGGCGACAGAATAAAATCCAGTTCGCGCAGACGTTCACGCAGAACTTCACGTTTCTGGGGCGTGTTTGAAGTGTTTGGAACTTCGATGTCATCACAAATGATTAAATCTGCACGCATACCAGTGATATTTCCATGGATTCCTTGACATATTACAGACGGTTCACGAATACCTGATGGACGATTAACGGTTATGCGACCGCTGGACCATTCACGCCGATTAGTCGGTATCAAATCTGAACACCATGGATGATTTTCCAAAATATCGCGTATGTGTGATACCATTCGCGATGACAACCCCGATTCCGCAGACAAAATCAATATTCTGGTCTGGGGACGTAAATATAAAACACACGCAACAAAAATACCAACCACTGTCGACTTGCCAGAATGTCGAAACGCCATCAACAACCCACGATGTGGCGACGAGTATAATACCGAAAACAGAAATTCAATAATTCTGCGGTGATGCACAGGGGTCGAAAAACCCAGAACTTGATTCCACGCATCTAAAAATTCATAAAAAACTTTTATCATTGTGGGCGCTGATTATTAACCAACTATATCGTCAAATCTGGACAATATCGATTTTAATAGATTGCTTTTTTTTGCATTTGTGCTTTTTAGTTTTGCGATGTTTTGATTATGCTTTTCATCATACGGTGCCGCAGTTTCATCGCGCAAACGTTTTAATACCGCGCCTTCGGTAATACCGTTCGCAGAACGTCCACTGGCCCCATATTTGGCACGCTGGGTTGCCAAGGCTTTTTTTATAAGATTATTTTTTTCGACTTTATCTGCTGACATTTGCGATAATATTTCTTGACGTTGTTTTTGTGCATCTTTCTTGGATTCTTTGTAATCCAAAACTTCTGTTATATCAGATACAAGTTGTCCCATATTTATACCTCTTGTTTTATTGTTATACCGTATACCAGCCGTACAGACTGATTGATAATACTGTTATTGGATATGGTTCTGTGCCATGAATCGTCCACGATGGCGTTATCGTTTCACGAAAATTGCCCAGCAAATTAACAGATACATCGCCATTGAATCCCGGGGAATCATTCGCATAGATATCATTCGGCAATGAAATATTATGATTGTTTATCTTTATACTTTTTGTTTCCAGAACCCTTGCTGTTATTTTTCTTAATTTAATACGCGAAACGTTATGCCCAGATGCGCGTATCGGTAATCCAGATGCCACAAAAGAAAAATCGTATGTGGCGGCGTCTTGTAATGCAGCGGAATCAAAGTATTCTAGGTAATCATTGGAATCGCGCCGAACAACAACATAAGTCGTGTCGCCTGAAACACAAACAGACAAAAATTGACCAGTCGTTTTATATGTGCCCCACGCGGATATTCCCAGCGAACTGTTATGATTTAGTACCGACATCACACCATCTGCCCTGACGACATATAATCTGCGCAATGACGCATTATATGCAATATCAACAGGAATAACCATCAAGTGCTTTGATAACGCGCATAAATCTGTTGCATTATATTTTTCGGATAAATCGTCCAGACTTAATTCGCGAATGTCGCAACCATTACCAGCAACAAATACTGTTGAACCTTCTATCTTTTGTGCTGGCAGATAGTATGCAGAATACGAACCAACAGATGTATGCTGTTTTACATCAACCGATGATGGTGTTAGTGGCTTGCTGAATACCGCCCATTCACCAACCGTTGTTAATATCTGTAAATTGTCGGCACTGACAACCGTACAAATTTGCTGACGTTGCTGCGATTGCAATGATATGAAAATCGCTTCGTCATCAAGACCTGTGCCTGTGTTAAAATTATTGTGCCGACCAACCTGAGATAACCATAAGCCACCAGGCCAACTTCGCGAGCCACCAAAGACAAGTCTGTCTTGGTGAAAGGTTATACTGCGTGGCCAACCGCGCCTGTTGCTGAAAGCGATTTCAGACCAATCAGAAACAGGTGTTGTCGGCAATGAAAAAATTCCATTTGTCATTGCAACAACATGTTTTGAATCAACGTATTCTGATATCGTCCACTGACACCCCAATAATGAAAATATGCCAAAAACATTTTCTGGTGTCCAAAAATCTTTGTTCGTAATAAAGGTTGCAAAATTGTTCCCTGTAGAATGTCTTTCAACCGTTATCGTTATATCCGATGAATCATCAAAACGAACAAAGGGGGCATTGATGCCAGAATCTGATGCATTGGTCGCAAAACTAAATTCCATTAATGCAAAACCTGTTTCACATCTGGATAATATTTGCGGCGTAAAATCAGAATGAACAAATATCATCGTGTCAAATCGTTGCGCGTACTGAATATGGTTGACGGCGCTGCTGTTCCAGGGGGTCGTTAAACGCTGAACATAAACATTGTTCAAGTATATATCAATGCGATAATTGCTTAACACGATAATGTATTCTTGGTCGTCTGATGCAGAAAATGAAATTATGCGCGAATTTTTCGGCAATTTCGCAACAGAAATTAAACCAGAACGTCTGGAAAGGCCACCGCCCGATAACACATCCATATTTTCCAAGCAAGACAAACCATTTATGTTGTCTGTTGCATAAAATTCTGGACTGACTTCGCCATTTGCAAATGAATTTTGTGTTTTTATAAATTCTGCCATTGAATTATTCCTTTGGTTAAAATCGTGCGCTTATCAAAGAAAAATCTGTCGGTCCAGTCGATACAGATATTGTGCTGTCGATAAATTTTGCTGTCTGTAATTCTGTTTCATACAATGCAGCCAATGTTCTGAACAATGTTTGGTCGCCCAGTAATGGCACACAAAATTCCATCGCCAAGCGTGTCGCAGATAATGATGCAAAATAACTGGGGAAACTTTCTGGCGCAGTACGCATAATCGCAACAATGGAAACCGTATCGCAATCAGAATATATTTGATTGCCAATGATTTTTCCACTGGTCTTGAATATGCGCAAGATATTTGACGGGACAATAAAAGTCCCTTCTGAATTTTTGGTTAATGTTAGTTCTGATGTGGCAAAATGCCATGGATGCAACGCAATCAGTGTGTCAATAACAGAATCAAACAACGTACGCGATATTTTCGCAGAAACTGTGTCGTCTTGGAATGATTGGATTGGTTCTTCGCCTAGTTTTAATAACGCCATAGAACATAAATCTTGTTTAGTGTACATTGTATATAGCCTTTTTTGTGTATTATCTGTTATGTGAAATTTACAGCCAGCCGTTTGTTTGACAAAGACTGGCTGTAATATGATTTATAAAATTACGCCAATGCAACTGTGGTTACGTTTAATTCTGTCAGATTAATTTTCTTTATCGCTGTATTATCCGAAGAATTAATAATAATAATGTCGCCAACGTTCATTAAAGTCTTTACACTGTTGAAATAGCCATTCGCAGTAATGGTTGACAATGTTTCTGATGCACTGCTGTAATGCCACAATGTGAATCCGTTTGCGTACGCAATCACAGATAAATTTTTATTCTGAAATGCCATTTGTTTTTTCCTTTTGGTTATATATGATTCTTGATTGTGATATTAATTTAAGCAGCAGACGTGTCAGAACACTTAACGCGAACAATGCCGTCAGTATCAATCAGAACAGCGCCTTGGGACATACTGTTGCTGATAAAGTTCGCTGCACGCTCGCCATGCCAAGAAATATCTGTTTTAACTTCTTGACCACAGGCGTGACCAATGCTGGACGAATGATAAATAAAGCAATCACGATTTGTGTTTGCTGATGGTAATCCATTATGCAATATCCATGTAATACCCAGCCATTTGCGTGCTTCGGCACCGTTTATCAACGGGGTTGCGCCACCAACATAATCGGCAGAAACAAATTCATCCATTGACAACAATTCGTTCCACTGGTGTACACCAACAACAGCAAAACGGCGACCATCATCTGGGACATCGTTTGTGTTCAAAACTTCTAGGGCGGACAAAACTAACTCTTTGGTCAGACCAGATGTATAATCGCCAATGCTGGCAGTGGCATTTTTCATAGCCCCAATAATCAATTCATCTGTCTTGCGCCCCAATGCATACGCACCAGCAGACGCAACAACACGACGTTCGTCAATGTTGGTCTTTAATTCATCCAGACTGTCAACCCAATCACCGGCATAATAATCTTGCAACAAACATTCGACCGGTTCGTGGTCCAGATTCATCACTGGAACAATGCCATGACGTGATTTTGTGCTGGCAGTGCCACGACCAACCTTTTGAAATACCGTAGACGCACCAACAACACCACTTTTGCTGCGAACAGTTGAACGCAATTTTGTGCCCATCTGTTGATATGCCAGATGAACATCTGCTTCGAATTGTTTCACAAATACATTATCTATGGAAACAGACATAAAAAAAATCCTTTGGTTATAAAAATTAAAAAACGATGTAATATCGTGATTAGCTTTCTGTTTCTGGTTGTGCGTATAACGCGCCATTAAACAAAAAATTATTTATGTTGGGTTCGTTATAAAAACGAATTATCCGTAAAAAAATATCAGTCAGACTGTGCACAAATACTGACTGATACTTTAAAAAAACCACGACATAGTCGTGGTTTTTAATGATTTATACGTTGTATTATTTTTTCTTGGCGCATACTTTTTTTGTTGCAACTTTTTTTGTTGCGACTTTTTTTGCAACTGGTTTTGCAGCAACTTTTTTCGCTGCTACTTTCTTTGCAGGTGCTTTTTTCGCAACTGGTTTTGCAGCAACTTTTTTTGCAGGTGCTTTTTTTGCAGGTGCTTTTTTCGCAGCTGGTTTTGCAGCAACTTTTTCTTTCTTTTTAAACAGATTAAACAAACCCATTTCTTCTCTCCTTGTTATGTTTAGTTTGGATAGAACAAATCCAATTTTGTTCTTGGTTTATATTCTATCATAAAAAACAAAACATAGTAAAGAATTTTTTGATTTTTTTCTGTTATGAATATAATTTTTTAAATCCATTTTCTATTTTTCGAATATATTCTGAATCTTTGTCGCGCCAATATTTAGGGTCTTGCATCATACGGCGTAAATCATTTTCGGTTAATGCAACAACTTCGTTTTTATCTGTTTTTATATCTGGTTCCATCGACCGCATCATCTTGTATACGCTTTGTATTCCCTGGGGTGTAGAAGACAATTCAGCAAACGCATCGTGTGGCAAAAAGCGTTCGCCAAATGCATTTATTGCGTGCAATGCTGTAGTCATTTTTTCTGTGCCACCAAAAAAGTTTTTTAATTCTGCGATTGCGTTTGTTTCATCACAAACAGAAAATAAATCAGATACAATAGGCGATAAAAAATCATTTGCGATTTTATAAATTTTTTCAACCTGGGTACCAGTCAATCCAATATCAAAAAATTTCTGACGTAAATTTTCATCATCGTATAAATCGTTCTTGGGGTATTCAGACGCACTGTCCGGAACACCAATCGCACGATTAAATTTTAAGCGTGTTTTTTCATCTGATTCAGGCCCAGGAACACTTACCATTGTGCCAATCTTTTTTTCCAATTCAGAATATGATTTTATTAACGCGTCTGTATTTAATGTACCATCCGAGTTTAAAAATTTTTCTGGTATTTTTTCCATTATTTCTTTCCTTTGTTTTCGTTGGATTTGCGTAAAAAATAAATTCCACCAAGTGTAAATATTGACTGCAACATTATAAATATGTCTGTGTCGCCAACCAGATATGCAATAATCGCCGATATTACCCCAGATGCAGATATAAGATATGTGCGATAGCCTGATAAAAAACCACCGTTAATTATATTTCTCATTTTTTTTCACCCCCCAAAAAAAAATTATCTGTAAAACAATATGCCATCAATGTCCGCAATATATCCGCGCGCACGCGCCCATTCGGGAATAACATCTGCGTTGTGAAATCTGGTCGCACCAAAACAACAATCGCCCAAACCACCTGACAACATACGTTGCGCAGTACGAACACACATTTGAAATGCGCGATTGTCCCCAGAAACATCGCCGACACTTGATGACCCCAAGGCAGGAAAATACGATGCGTCTTGTATAAGCGTTGATATTTCAAGACCAGTTGCGTTTGATAAATTCTTTATCATTGATGTGAATGCTTCGACCAACGGCAAAGAAGCCCCTTTTGTATGCACATACACAACACGCGCGACTTTATACGCTAATCTCGCGGACGTATCCGTATTTGTTATTAATGTCATTTGCATATCAAGCCTTTTTTGTTGAATAAAAAAATGCGCATAAAAATGCGCATAAATTAAAAAAACCACAACGCGTTGTTGTGGACACAAACTCTTAGTTTATGTAGTGTATATTATCATATTTTTCGTTAAATGTCAAGCATAAAAATTTAAGACGCGCCCTTAGACGCTGATTTCATCGCCATAAACCAATAAATAACACGTGTCGCGCAATAACACCAACGCACCATTTTCATTTATACCAACCAGTGTCGCAGGTTCGCCTTGGTATTTTACAGGACGATTAAGACACGCACCCAATTCCATCCAACGTGCACGAACACAACGAAAATCAGACGCAATCCAATAATCCATATTACGCATTAAACGATTTAGTAATTCGTTCATTGGTATCTCTGAATAATTATCCATCTTGGTCGTTTTATAGCGGTCAACCGTAGGATTGCTGTTAACATTTATTCCAATACCAATAACAACGTATTCGCCAGAATATTCGATTAATATGCCAGCAATCTTTTTATTATCAACCAAAATATCATTCGGCCACTTTATCGTTGGATGTATACCAAAAGACGCAACAGTTTCTGCAACCGCAACCGCAACCGCATAGGATAAACAAGGATTGCGGTCAGGCGATAAATATATAAAACTGGTGTACAAATTACCATGATGCGATACCCATTTGCGCCGATAACGACCACGCCCTGCTGATTGCGCTGCCGCCAAAACAACCGTACCATCAGTCGCGCGACCAGTGGCAATCAATTCATGCGCATAATCTTGGGTGCTGGGGATTTTGTCAAAAGATAGTAATTTATAACCTGCCAAGTTTGTACACCCCCCTGTCATTTTCTATGAATTTATGTCCGTATTTCTTGCGCAGTTGATATATCGCGGTATCAATACAGTGTGTTGCAACATCGTTTGAATAACCCAATGCAACCTTTAACTGGGAGGCAGTTAACCCACCGTTTTTATGCAACAAAACAACAATTTGTGCCTGAATACGCGGCAAAGAAACGTCCCGACCAAAAATACTGCGCAGTAAATCCGTATTATCAATCGCAGACAATATCAAAGACTTTAATTCCAAAGGGGATACAATATTATCAGGGGCAATTTTATCGAAATCTGCATCAGACGTAAACGCAGAGTCAAGAACAGTCGCGTTCAAATCAGAAAAAATTTGCCGCCAAACACTGTCAGATGTATAAATTCGAATGCCAGCTAACATATTTATAGCATAATATATACAAAAAAAATTGTCCAATAAAAAAGCCCACAGATGTTATTAGGGCTTTTGGGCTGTCGAAACCTGTGCTTTTACGTTTTAATATTGTTTCATCATTTTGATGAATCAATATGTTTCGTAAAATCTTGAATTTTGGAACCCGTTGATGCCAAAATCTTGGATATACTGTTTGTTGATGGCCATCTGGGTTGCCCTTCTTTGGACCAGCGTTTGCTTCTGTTAAATGTGGTTGGGTCAAGTCCGCTGCATTTTGCTAAGCCAGAACACGACATTCCATGCTCTATTGCAAAGCGTTCTATGGCGCGCCACACATCGTCATGTGTCATTTTTTTCTCCCTGTGTTATTTACTAGAATTTTATCCTTTTGTTCTAGCACACCTTGATTTTATTCCATATTTACCGCGGAAACAATGAGTACCATTTCCTAGGTACAAAATACAAAAACACCCCTCAAAAAAGTATACTAAAAAAAATTTTGACAAAACACTTGACGAATCGATTTTTGTATACTATATTTAAAATCGTCAAAGGGGTTAAACCCGATGATAGATGCCAAAAGCATCTGTGGGGACCAGAGGTTCAGACTCCCTCCTACATTCTCTCTCCTCTGGACTCTGGGCCCCAAGATTTAGTTTAGAGTGTCCAATT
>CALCEG010000179.1 GCA_937900435.1 uncultured Alphaproteobacteria bacterium | reverse complement strand
CACGCAAACGATTTTTTACCGCCGATGAAATCGCACAGATTCTGGATGCGGTGCGCAGCACACCGCGATTGTATTTATTCGTGAAAATGTCATTATGCACGGGGGCAAGGATTGGAACCCTGTTAAGTGTACACATCGACCATATCCAGCCGGATGGAACGGTTGCATTGTACAACCATAAGGCGGGGCGGTGGTACACCGGATTCTTTGATAATGAAACGATGGAATTGTTGCAGGGGAAACGGGGCTATGTTTTGGCACTGCCAGGCAAGGAACACAAAGTACCGGCGATGCAATCCATCCAATATAAAATCCAAAATATACTGAATGAATTGTTTAATACGGATGACATGCCAAAAGAGGAACGCGCATATGTGCATACATTGCGGCACAGTGTCGCCAGCCGACTGTTGGATATGGATGTGCCGATGGAGGTGATTGCGCGGGTACTGGACCATTCCAGCCCAGTTATAACAAGTCAAGCATACGCCAAAATCAGACCAGAGAAAATTCGGAACAGCGTTGACGGCATTTGGGATTGACGAAAAGGGGGATGCAGCATGGATATTCAAAAGATTGAAATTATCAAGGATAATGACATCAGCACGGACGATTGTGATTTTTACACCGTCCAGGTCAATGGGGAAACGATTTTGGAATGTGTGGCGGGGAAAGATATAGGGGGGGCAATAACGGAATTTATGCGCAACCCAATGCGATTTGCGGCCGCGTTTATGTAAACACAAATAACCCTATTCTGAATAGGGTGGAAAATTACCATAATTTACGCCTTTTCATCGGAACGGGCGTTCGGTACAATTATTCCTGTAAGCGCACAATAATACCCATTATTGTCGCGCAATTGTCAAAATAAAGGGAGTTGTATCAATTATGGTAATGGCAATCACAAATGAATATTTAACAACACAACAGGCGGCGGAATACACCGGTATTTCCCGTTCGCAGTTGGCAAAATTGCGGTGCAACGGACGGGGCTGTAAGTATATACGTATTGGCAGCCCCACCAAAGCGATTATTAGATATAGACGGGCCGACCTGGACCAATGGTTGGAACAGAATCTGATCCAAACCACCGGGGGCCTGTGATATGCGTGAACGGTTAAA
>CALCEG010000178.1 GCA_937900435.1 uncultured Alphaproteobacteria bacterium | reverse complement strand
GGGAACGAACTTGGTCTCACCGTCTTTTACGACACGGATTGCTTCCTCTGCCAGAGGCTTCATCTTGACGAACCACTGAGCAGAAATAATGGGCTCCACATCGTTATGGCAACGGTAGCAGGTGCCCACATTGTGAGCATGGTCATCGATCTTAACCAGGTAGCCGCCGGCCTCCAAATCAGCAACAATCTGCTTTCTCGCCTCGTCTATTCCAGCAAAAAAATCCTCTTCAGACATAAGTGTTTCATCCCGCTTTTGTAAAGCGAGTTTCTTCAAAGCTTTTGCAGCTTTTTTAAGAAGCAATTCATCCTCTGCTATTATACTGAGAGCCTTGTATATCTCCGCATTAAATTTTATAGCTGTCATATCCTTAACTAATATTTCTATTTTGCAAAGAAATTATTTTGCCTTCTTGGCTTCAACTTTTTTTACCAAACGTGCACTACGATTTGCCTTGTGTACAGGCTTTTTCGCAGGTGCTGCAGGTTTCCCTGCTTTCTTTTCGATTGCTTTCTTAATCACAGCCATTTCTTCAGTCAAGCGGGACACAGGCTTTGACATTACATAGCCATCTAAACCGCCATGCTTTGTCAATGTACGCAACCCAGCTGTTGAAATGCGCAATGAAAATTCACGTCCCAAGATATCACTGTGGAACTTTAACTTTTGAAGATTAGGTAAAAAAGTACGTTTTGTACGACGATGAGAGTGGGAAACGTTCATTCCAACTTCTGTTTTTTTACCTGTAACTTTACATACACGTGGCATAATACTCTACCTTTTATTAATAGCGACGCTAAATTTATAACAAAATAAAACAAAAGTCAAGCAATCTTTTACAAAATCGTAAAAAGTCCGCCCAAGGGCATATCTTCCTGTGTCTTGAAATGAATTTTTATGGCACTATATATACGTTTAAATGAAACAAAATCATCAAAGGAGCAATCACAATGAACCCAGACGATTTACAAGAAACACCGCAACAAGCAATTGAAAAATACACAACTGATTTTACAAAACTGGCGGCTGATGGCAAACTGGACCCTGTTATTGGACGCGATGAAGAAATCAGACGCTCTATCCAAGTTTTAAGCCGACGCACAAAAAACAATCCTGTTTTAATTGGCAACCCTGGGGTTGGCAAGACCGCAATTGTCGAAGGTCTGGCAAACCGCATAATATCTGGCGATGTCCCAGAAAACCTGTTAAAGAAACAATTATTATCGCTGGATATGGGGGCATTGATGGCTGGCGCATCATATCGCGGACAATTCGAAGGTCGTCTGAAAGCAATTTTAAAAGCCGTCAAAGACGCAGACGGAAAAATAATCTTATTCATTGACGAATTACACACTTTGGTTGGTGCTGGTAAAGGCGAAGGTAGTATGGATGCCGCGAACCTGTTAAAACCAATGTTGGCGCGCGGTGAATTACATTGCCTGGGTGCAACGACACTGGACGAATACCGTCAATACATTGAAAAAGACCCTGCCCTGGCACGCAGATTTCAACCCGTCTATGTTGACGAACCAACTGTTGACGACACGATATCTATCTTGCGCGGCTTAAAAGAAAAATACGAAGGCCATCATGGTGTACGAATCGCTGATGCAGCATTAGTGTCTGCTGTTAAACTATCGAATCGGTACATCACTGACAGATTTTTACCAGACAAAGCCATCGACCTGATTGACGAAGCCGCCGCACGCGTTCGCATTGAAATTGCGTCAAAACCAGACCGACTGGATGAAGTCGACCGTCATTTAATGCAACTAAAAATCGAACAACAGGCATTAAAGAAAGAAAAAGACGAAGAATCAAAAAAACGTCTGGTGGAACTTGAAAAACTTATCGCAACTGTTGAACAAGAATCCAAAACATTAACTGCACAATGGCAGGCCGAGCAACAAAAAATGCGCGGATTGTCCGATGCAATGGCCGCACTTGATTCCGCCAAGGCCGAAGTTGCCACAGCAATGCGTAATGGCGATTATGAAAAAGCATCTGCATTGCAATACGGCAAAATCCCAGAACTGGAAGAAAAGATAGCAAAAATGAACGCAGACGCACGCGAATATAAAACGGTTCTGCCGGAACATATTGCCGCAGTAGTCAGCAAATGGACAGGTGTCCCAGCCGACAGATTAAATGCCGAAGAACAATCAAAATTGCTAAATATCGAAGACGAACTGCGCAAACGTGTCGTTGGTCAAGACCACGCATTGGGGGTTGTCGCACGCGCCATACGCCGCAGTCGCGCAGGCCTGTCCGACCCCCGTCGTCCAATGGGCAGTTTTATGTTTCTGGGGCCAACAGGTGTCGGCAAAACCGAAGTTGCCAAGGCACTGGCAGAATACCTGTTTAACGATGACACAGCAATGACCCGAATCGATATGAGTGAATATATGGAACCACATTCCGTATCACGCTTAATCGGCAGCCCCCCAGGATATGTTGGCTATGAGCAAGGTGGCGTTTTAACAGAAAGTGTCAGACGCAGACCATATCAGGTGCTGTTGTTTGACGAAATTGAAAAGGCAAACCCAGATGTGTTCAATGTGTTCTTGCAAATATTGGATGACGGTCGTCTGACAGACGGTCAGGGTCATGTTGTGAACTTTACAAACACAATTATTATAATGACCAGCAACCTGCCAGACATAGAATCTGTAAAACGTAATTTTCGCCCAGAATTTATAAACCGAATCGATGAAATCGTATTCTTTAACCCACTGGGCAAGGACGTTATGGCTAGAATTGTAAAGATTCAACTAGCCGGCTTAGAAAAACGCTTAAGTGAACGCCATATTGAAATGAACATAACTGACAAAGCGATAAAATGGCTGGGCGACAACGGTTATGACGCTGTCTTTGGCGCACGTCCACTAAAACGTCTGATAACAACCGCGGTCGAAGATAAAATTGCCGACCTGATATTATCCGGTGGAATCGGTGAAGGCAGCACAGTCTATATCGATGTCAAAGGCAAAGATCTAACGATTGGTTAAAGAAAATCCCGCATCTGCGGGATTTTTTTTAACTCACAATACTACCACCACCAGACCCACTGGTTGGACAGGTTGCATTTTGACCTGGATTAGTAACCTCTACCGATGCAGGACGAGTTGTTGCACAATCCGTTGAATCCGTATAATAACAATTGGATGAATATTTAAATTTTCCATTCGTACCATCATTAAGCGTTGACGACGCTGCTAAATAGCAACCACAAGAATTTTTTGCAGACCCCGCAACAGATGTTGCGTTCGAATCACCAGTATAATCGGAACATTTCGTACACAACAATCCAAAACATGACGCTCCACTACTTGACGGGCATCTAGGCGCATACCCCGCATTAGGAGTAGCGATCTCACATACATTACCAGACCTAGTATCAGCAAAATAACCAGTCATACAACGCGCCGCAGAAGCAGCACAATATTGACTACCATTTACTGTGACACAATACCCCAAAGACCGAACCTGAATACCACTTCCAACAGAAAACCAAGTACCACTTGATTTACATGTTACTCCACCACACGTCACCGCAGACGCAACATTTGGCACAACAACCAACAACGCAAAAATCGACATAAACGAACTAAACTTCATATAAAATCCCTTCCTTTGAATAAATACAGGCTTATTATAATAACAATATTTTTATATGTAAAACAAAAAAAATCCCCAAACGGGGATTTTTTAATTTTTCTTGGTCCTTGATGCTTTCTTGGTATCCGTTTTAAATTGAATATCGCGCAGTTTTTTGTATTCCCCACCCAGCGCACACAATTCGCTGTCTGTTCCCATTTCAACAATCTGGCCATCTTTTACCACACAAATAATATCAGCATCCAAGATTGTCGATAATCTGTGTGCGATAACGAAAGTGGTACGTCCCTGCATCAATTCGTTCAATGCGCCTTGAATTAACTTTTCGCTTTGTGTATCCAACGCAGATGTTGCTTCGTCCAACAACAGGATTGGTGCATTTTTTAATATTGCACGCGCGATTGCGATTCGTTGTCTTTGTCCACCAGACAGCAACCCACCACCTTCGCCAACTGGTGCATTATAGCCATCTGGGAATTCAGAAATAAAACCATCCGCATTTGCCGCCACCGCTGCTGCGACAACCTGCGCATGTGTTGCATCTGGGCAACCATATTTTATATTTTCTTCAATTGTGCCATTGAACAAGAACACCGACTGTGAAACCTCTGCAATACTTTCACGCAATGATTTCAATGTATATTTTCTAATATCTGTTTTATTAATTGTTATCTTGCCAACTTGTGGGTCATAGAAACGTTCCAGCAAATTAAACAAGGTTGTTTTTCCACCGCCAGACGGCCCAACCAATGCGCAAACCTTACCCGCTGGTACATCCAGATTAATATTTTTCAAGACAGGTTCATTTGGATTATACGCAAACGACACATCACGAAACGCAACAGACATTTTATTTGCGGTCAAATCCTGCGCATCTGGCGCATCTACAATATCAGGCTTGCTGTCCAAGAAATGGAACAAAACCTCGGCTGCTAGCAGGCCATGCTGCATCGTATCCCCTGTTCCTGTTATTGACTTTGCAGGTTTATATGCCGCAGTCAACGCCAACAAGAACGCAGTAAAATCCCCAGTTGTAATTGCACCACTGGCAATAAAATGCCCCCCCATAATCAGCGCAATACACAACCCTATTGAAATCATAAATTCCATTATCGGCGACCGCAGTTCATTTGTCTGGGTTGTCTTATATGCATTAACCATTGAATTATTCAGAACATTTGCAAATTTTTGTTCTTCGCGATTTTCTGCTGCAAACGCTTGAATCGTTTTAATTCCATGCAACGTCTGATTTAATTGCTGTGACACTTCATTTGCGATACCAAACGATTGGCGCGACAGTTTACGTCTTTTACGCATAATCAAGACCATCGGCACCATAATTGCCGGCACCAAGAACATCAGAACCAAACACATCTGATGCGCATAATAGAACATCAATCCCAACGTCATAACCAGTGTCGCAACATCTTGCACCAATTTTATAACCGCCCCAGTAACCAGATTCAAAACAGCACCAGATTGAACAGTAAAATAATTCAAATTTTTTCCAATTCCATCACCATAAAAGCGCGCCAAATTCATACGCGTCATATGACGATAAATCTTTTTTTGCAGGTTTGCGCTGGCCATCAAACCGCCCTTGGACATAACCAGTGCCTTGGCATACGAAAAAGTCCCTTTGGCACCAAACGCCATAATAACCTGAATCCCCAGCCAATACACCGCATCAAGACTTTTACTAATAAACGCTTCGTCCACTACTTTCTGAACGATGGTAATCGAATAAGCTTCGGCCCCGGCAGCCAACACCGTAAATATAACCCCAGCAAACAACCACTTACAATACGGTCGTCCAACTTCGCTCCACACACGCCCATACAAAGACCATTGTATTCTGGCATTTGACTTATCGCCTTTGATTAACTTTTTCAATTTATTAAACATATTCATTATCCTAAATTACTTGTACGGATTCATTATAGGAACAATTATAAGACAAAATCAATCCAAATTATTTTTGCAAAAACATATTGACATTATAATTATTTATGTATAAAATACACTCGCTTTGATTAGAATTAAGGCGCAAAGTTTTGGGGTCATAGCTCAGTTGGTAGAGCACCTGCTTTGCAAGCAGGGGGTCGTCAGTTCGAGTCTGATTGGCTCCACCAAAATAACGAAAGGGGGATTAAATCCCCTTTTTCAGTAAAACAGATAGAATTGCGTAAAGGGGGTGAATAACCGATGGTAAAAGTTTTAGTTCGTGATAATAACGTTGAACAAGCACTGCGCGTTGCAAAACGTAAATCTCAAAAAGAAGGCTTGTATCGCGAAATGAAAGAACGTCAGCGTTATGAAAAACCAACAACCAGACGCAAACGTTTGAAAGAAGAAGCCGTACGCAACGAAAAGAAACGTCAATCAAAACAACGTATGGTTTTCGGATTCTAAGATTAAAATCCCTGATTTCAGGGATTTTTTATTTAACAAATAAATCGTTGCTTGAAACAATCGCGAATATTTGATATAAATAAGTAAAAGAGAG
>CALCEG010000177.1 GCA_937900435.1 uncultured Alphaproteobacteria bacterium | reverse complement strand
TTGTTGTTTCGTGCGTACTATGGGGTGCACAGCCGGTTGACACGCGCAGACGGTACGCCAACAGGCGCAGTGTATGGTTTCTTGAATATGATTCTGCCGATTTTATCAACACTGAAATCAGATGACAAGGTCGTGTGTGTCTTTGACGCATCGCGGCAGACGTTCCGACAAAATATATACCCAGAATATAAACAAAATCGTACCGAAACACCAGCAGACCTTATCGCGCAATCTAAAATGGTGCAGCAATGCTTGGGGGCAATGGGTATGCCTGTGCTGTGCGTCCCAGGGGTCGAAGCAGACGACGTTATCGCAACCTTGGCAAAACAATACTGCGGTACAGAATCCAAGACGCGTATAATCACAGGCGATAAAGACCTGATGCAACTGGTGTCTGATTGCGTGTACCTGTATGACGGAATGAAAAACCGCGAAATACACGAACCACAGGTCTTGGAAAAATTCGGGGTAAAACCATCACAGGTCGTCGATGTCCAGGCGTTGATGGGGGATTCGTCTGATAATGTCCCAGGTGTGCCGGTAATCGGCCCAAAAAAAGCCGCAGAACTTATTAACGAATTTCAATCGTTGGATAATCTGTACGATAATCTGAACAATGTAAAAAATGAACGTATTCGTGGGCTGTTGCGCGATAATCGCGATTTGGCATACGTTTCAAAACAACTGGTAAAACTGAAAGACGATGTCGATTTGTCCGGGTTGAAAATTGCGCCTTTTGTTTTCAATACATCAGGGGCGGTTGATTTTGTGCGTACGCAAATCGAAAGCAATTCGCTGATTACAAAAATCGAAAAAATGTTCCCTGTACAAAACAACGACAAAACACAAACAACACTGGCCTTTGAGTTTCCAAATAATGCGTGCGAAATACCATCAGAAGCCGAAAATTCCCCTGTCAATCATACGCAAATCAAAATTACCCCAAAAATTATAACCACTGTTGATGAACTGGGTGCGTTTATCGCAAAAATTGGCAAAGTTCTGGCAATCGATACGGAAACGACTGGGTTAAACCAGATGTCGGCAAAAATCGTGGGAATTTCGCTGGCAATCAGTGAAACAGACGGTGCGTATATCCCTGTACGCCACCGCAAGCCAAGCAATGAACTGTTCGAAACAAATGATAACACAACCCAGCAACTGAATCTGGCGGATGTTTTTGATAAACTGTGGCCGGTACTGACCAATCCAAACGTCTTGAAAATCGGGCATAATTTGAAATATGACTTTCATATTATGGAAAACGAAGGCTGGGATACCGCAAAAATTATGCCGTATGACGATACAATGCTGATGTCGTATGTGCTGTACGGGGCGCGACATGGACATGGTCTGGACGAACTGGCGGTGAAATATCTGGGACATCAAAATATCGCGTTTTCTGCCCTATTTCCACCAAAAACAAAAGATGCTGATATGCACTTTGATATGTTGCCAATAGAATCTGTGGCAATGTATGCGGTCGAAGATTCTTGTGTGTGTCGCGCACTGTATGACAAGTTTAAGGTCGAATTAGATAAAAACCAACAATTAAAGCACTTGTATGAAACCTGCGATTTGCCGTTAATGCCGATTTTAATGCAGATGGAAAGAAATGGCGTTCTGGTTGATAAAACAAAATTAAACCAATTATCCGGCGTATTTCATAATCAAATGCAAACGCTGGCACAGCAAATATGGGAACAAACAGGACACGAATTTAATATCGCCAGTCCAAAGCAGTTGGGTGTAGTGCTGTTTGATGAACTGATGTTGCCTGCAAACAAAAAACGTTCAACAGATGCGGATTCTTTGAATGAATTGCTGGATGCTCATCCCGTTATCGAAAAAATACTAAATTGGCGGTCAATCGCAAAACTGGCTGGAACATACGCGGACGCATTGCCACACCAAATCGCCCCAGACGGCCGAATACACACAACATATTTACAGACCAGCACAAATACAGGACGACTGTCCAGCCGCGACCCAAACTTGCAAAATATACCGATAAAAACCGCATTGGGCGAAGAAATTAGAAAGTGCTTTGTTGCGCCTGAAAATCGTGTCTTGATTTCTGTTGACTATTCACAAATACAACTGCGATTGCTGGCAGATATCGCGAATGTGCGCGCGTTCAAAGAAACCTTTAATAAAAATGAAGACATTCATATTCAGACCGCACGAAAAATATTTGGTATACCAGATGACCAACCTGTCCCCCCAGATTTAAGGCGCGCGGCAAAAACTGTGAACTTTTCGATAATTTATGGGATTTCTTCGTTTGGGCTGGCGGCACAAATGGGCGTGTCACGCACAGAGGCACAAAGTATCATAAATTCTTATATGGCAGGGTTGCCAGAAATCCGCGAATATATTGAAACAACAAAAAAATTCGTCAGTGAAAACGGTTTTGTGCTGACACCATGGGGACGTAAAATCGAACTGCCCGAAACACACAATCCGCGCACGCGCGCGTATGCAATGCGCGCAGCGATAAATGCGCCAATTCAAGGATTCGAAGCGGACTTAATGCGACGCGCAATGGTTGAAATTAATAACAAAATTATTCAACCAAACGCAGATAAAATTCAAATTATTTTACAAGTCCACGATGAAATCGTCTTGGAATGTGCCGCAGACAATGCCGAATTTTTCGCAAAACAAATTAAGCACGAAATGGAACACGTCGCAAAATTGTCTGTGCCGTTGGTTGCAGAATATGTAATCAAACCCGTATGGGGAAAATAAAAAAAGCAAAATAATTTCTTATTTTGCTTCGATTACAACCATTGCTGCACAATATTCACCCTGGTCTGTTAATGACAAGAATATTTTAGCATCATCGCCAGCGATATCTTTTAATGCAGACTTTGCGCCACCTGAAATCTGTAATTCTGGGCGACCAGCATCATTGTGCACAACAGAAACATCCGAAAACGAAATATCTTCGCCAAAACCAGTGCCGATTGCTTTTAAAAAAGCCTCGCGCGCGGCCCAAAAATTTGCCAGATGACGTTCAGAATTTGCGTTATCATTGTCCGCATATTCCAGTTCTTTTTTTGTAAATATGCGTTGCTTTTTAAATGCTGACCAATCTAAGAAACGGTTACATTCGACTAAATCTATCCCTATTCCGATTATCACGAAAGACTCCCTTAGGTAAATATGCTTGATAACGCATACTAATAATAAATAAGCGATTCGTGCAAGCAGAAAATACACTAAAAAGAAATCCGCTCATCAGAGCGGTATTTTACTTTTTGCAATCTGGCCTTGGTGCGCCCATTTTCTTGTCGCACTTGTCGTGCATACCAGAACAGTTTTTGCATTTTCCATTTTTGTTTTCGGTCTTTGACATTTTTTATCCTTTATGTTTGTTGTTAGTTTGTGTCCGGACGTAATATATTTTATCGATTAAACAAAAACTGCACAATACGCGTATTTTCCCAAAAAAAAGTATTGAGTTTTTTATCGATTAATTATAGAATGAACCGCGTTGTCGGGGTGTAGCTCAGCCTGGTAGAGTACTTGCATGGGGTGCAAGGGGTCGCAAGTTCGATTCTTGTCACCCCGACCATTTTTTTGTTTTATTTTTTCAAAAATAACTTGACGTTTTTTATTTCGTACTATACGGTTCTTAGTCCAACATACAAACCAAAGAGGTTATACAATGACACAAGTTCAAAAATGGTTAGAACAAGGACACATCTTGCAAATCAAAGCAGATGGTATCTTCGTTTCAGGAAAGCCAGCAACATTTTATCATGGCATACAAATTCAAACACAAACAGTTAATGCATTGGGTAAAGATTTTGAAGAAATTCAAGTTATGCAATCCAGCACAAAAGGACGCTTTGCAGAAGCCGGCAAACCAGTTCCTGCAGCCAAAGGTTCTTACAACTGGATTCGTGCAAAAAATTCTTGCGGGGTTTGGTCAGATTGGTTAATGCGTTCAGAAGGGGTCAGTTTTGACGGTTGCACAAAATTACAATCTATGTGCATAGCTACAGATGCCAACCTGTTGCAAAACCAGAAAAGACCAGATTTCCGCAATGCTGTATTGCAAAACATCAAGAAAAAAGTCAATGTAGGTAAAATTATCAGCGCTTTGCAACAAAGCAAAACAAGATAATTTTGTTTCTTGTAAAAAACCGCCTTTTTGGCGGTTTTTTTGTTCAGGGCTATTCATTGATACCACAATTAGACATTATCATATCGGCAATATGGGCTTGCTGTGCATAATCACGCGCCATCGGAACAATGCAAGGATTACAATCACGCAAAACTGCGCCTGGGGAACAAATATAAAAAACATCTTGGCATAAACCGTATGTGCGCTTGTCTGCGGTTTGATTCATATATTCCATCGCAATTTCCCAATATTTTTCGGGGACTGCGCGTGGGTCGTATTCCCACATCTGTTTCACTGTGCGTATTGTGCGCTGAACACAGGGGGAATCGCCACTGATATGTAAAACGTTCCCAGAAATATTATTTGTTGGATTGCTGTTATTTTGTTTCACTAAAACCCACGCGATTATCGCAATGCAAAAAAACATCACGAAAAATAAAAATATATAGTGCGCAATCGTAAATGCCGTTGTGTTGGTCTGGAATTTGGCCATTATTTGTCCTTTGTTTGTCTTGTTTTTATGATTTTAGCATTTTAGCCATCCGCAGAATATAGTTTTAAATTCCCATTTATATTGAAAATCATAAAAAAAAAGTCTATTATATTACCATTGATGTTTTACCAAAGGGGGTTTGCAAATGTTCGTCACAGAAAAACTAGAAACTTTTTCATGGATAAATGTTGGCAATCCTGACCACGAAGACTTTGAAAAACTGCAGATAGAATATAAAATTGATGAAGATACGATATCTGACATCTTGGACCCAGATGAACAACCACGACTGGAAGTCGAAGATGATTACAAGGTTATAATTGTCCGCTTTCCAATCATTAATCGCGAAAATGATACACTGTGGCACACAGAACCGCTGTCAATCATATATTCTGCAAATCGTGTTATCACAGTCTGTCGAAAAAGATGCGACCTGTTGGACAGAATAAAAAAGTCTGAAAAAACATCACGCGAAGAATTTATCTTGAATATCATATATTATATCGCTGAATCATACCTGCGTATGTTAAAAGAACTGAACAAACGTATGTTGGCTTCAAAAAAAATACTGCAAGAACGTATCAGAAAAAAAGAATTAATGGACTTGTTAGAAGTCGAAAACAGTTATACGCTGTATATGGCTGGAATACGCGGTAATGCGGCAGTGCTGGATAAATTAGAAAAAGTTCGCGGTTTCGTAAAAACAGATGAAGCACAAGAACTGGCCGAAGATGCAAGAATCGAACTGTCCCAGGCAACTGAAGTCGTATCGTCATACAGTAAAATGCTGAAATCAATCAAAGAAACTTTCGAAAGCGTGATTAATATGGATTCGAACACTAATATTAATCGACTGACAATGTGGAATATTTTGCTGGTTATTCCAACCGTAATCGTTGGGTATTATGGTATGAATCTGGAATTGCCATTTGCACAATACCACGAAACCGCAACCGCAGTATTTGTCTTTATTATGGTTTTGCTGCTGGGGTTTGCGATGTTCAGTGTCATTAAACGCAAAATTATTTGATGTGATAATATTTATTTTACACCGTACTTGCCACGATTAATGGGGCGATAGGATAAAGCCTCGGCTAAATCAGACATTTCTATATTATCAGAACCGCGTAAATCTGCGATTGTGCGCGCTAAACGCTTTATGCGATTATAGCCGCGTGCAGACATTCCCATCTTTTCGGCGGCAGCGTTTAAAAAGGTGGTTAAATCTTCGCTAAGCGCGGCAAAGCGTTCCAGTTCTGGGCCATCCAGCAAGGCGTTTACCCTGCCCTGGCGCGCAATCTGGCGTTCACGCGCAGCAATAACACGCGCACGAATAACCGAACTGGTTTCGCGTGGTGCGGTATCAGTTGCCATTTCCCATGGGTTTACTGCATCAACATCAACGTGCAAATCAATTCTGTCTAATAAAGGACCAGATATTCGATTGAGGTAACGGTGAACTTGGCCTGGGTTGCATACACAAGGTTTGGTAGGATG
>CALCEG010000176.1 GCA_937900435.1 uncultured Alphaproteobacteria bacterium | reverse complement strand
AAGTGAAAGGCCTGGTCTTTGTTGGATTCGCCGCGGCCGTTTTTGCCCAAAGTGCAATGGCAGATATTACCCCAGCTGCAGCAGATAAAAAAGTCGTTGCATCTAAATATTATGTTGATGATGTATTCCAACCAAACGCAGATAGAGTTGAGGCGACGCCGGCGGCTGGCTCGGACGATTGGAATAGCACGGAAAAATATCCATCTATGGCGGTTTTGAAGGATGTTGTGGATGATGTCGCCGGTATTCATGGTGATACGAGTTATATTGAAGTTACAGAAGATGCAAATGGTAAGAAGGTTGGTATTATAACCAATAACCTTGGAACGACAGGTGATATTACCGCTGGGACTAATACTGGAAGATTGGCGACGGTTGGTGCGGTTAATGGCTTGCTTGATACGGGGATCAGTGGAACGGAAACCAACAACACAGTTCCAACATCGCTTGCGGTTCAAACCTATGCCGAAGCAACCGCGAATAAATTGGCGGCGGGTGAAACGGCTGGCGGAACGATCGGGACTAATCAAACCGATGATACTAAATTCCCGACTGTTAAAAATGTGTATGAGTTTGTAACGAACCAGGGTGCCAATAAACAACGGAAATTGGGTTCGGGTGAGACCGGGTTGTATGTTGGTACTTATAGTGCTACTGATGCCGACACTTGGAAAGCGTTGGAAACTGCTGCTGCGGCTAATAGCCAGGCGTCCACAGATTATGTTACGATCATGGAAAATAATGGCGTATATGATGTAAATATCCCGACGGCGCAAATTGCAAGTAGTATTGCAACGTCTGGTAGTGCGAAGTTGGCGACCGAGGGTGCGGTTTATGCGTTGGTTGATCGTGAAGCTACTAGTGGAAACACAACTATAACGGCGTCTGCATCGGAAACGTTGGTTCCAACGTCAAAGAATGTTTACGATTTCGTGAATGGTAATTATCAACCAAAGCCCACAGCGACTACTGTCCAAACTGGTTACAACGGAACATGGCATACTTTGGGTGGCGATAGCTATATCACTGTCGCCGATAATGGAACAGCATCCAGTGTGACACTTGGTAATTTTGCGGCGGCGGCGGATCTTTATGCGTCAGAAAACACAAACGATGGAAAGTTGGTCACGGCCGGTTTGGTAAGGAATATGCGTGATACGACATTGGCCGCAACCGGTGAAACCGATCAGACCATTCCGACGTCCAAGGCGGTTGTTGATT
>CALCEG010000175.1 GCA_937900435.1 uncultured Alphaproteobacteria bacterium | reverse complement strand
CTGCTTGGTTGATTGTCATATCCAGCACATCGGCAATATTTTTGCCTTTATACTTAACTTCAAGTGTTTCACGATTGTAGCGTTTGCCTTTACATACATCGCAAGGCACATAAATATCGGGAAGGAAGTGCATTTCTATCTTGTTGACGCCATCACCTTGACAGGCTTCGCACCGACCGCCCTTGACATTAAACGAAAAGCGACCAGATGTGTATCCGCGCGCTTTTGCCTCTGGCAATGCAGCAAAGAAATCACGAATATCACCAAACACCCCTGTATAAGTCGCTGGGTTACTGCGTGGACTGCGACCGATTGGCGATTGGTCTATATCAACAACTTTGTCTACATTTTCCATACCAACGATAATATCGTGCGCCCCTGTTTCCAGTTTTGAATTATACAACGCGCGCATTAATGCAGGATACAACGTATCCAACAACAGCGTAGATTTCCCAGACCCTGACACACCAGTCAGCGCAATAAATTTACCCAACGGGAATTCGACATCTATATTTTTCAGATTATTTTCACGCGCGCCGACAATTTTTATTGATTTTCCATTTCCACTACGTCTTTTCTGTGGCACTTCTATTTTACGTTTTCCAGACAAATATTGCCCTGTAATAGAATCTTTATTTTTTATAACCTGCGCTGGGCTGCCACATGCGATGACGTTTCCGCCATTTATCCCTGCCCCACGCCCAATATCAATCAGATAATCTGCGGCACGCATTGCGTCTTCGTCGTGTTCAACAACAATAACTGTATTATCTTTATCGCGCAAAGTCTTTAACGTTTCAAGCAACTTATCGTTATCACTTTGGTGCAAACCGATTGACGGTTCGTCCAGTACATACAGTACCCCCGACAGACCACTGCCAATTTGCGATGCCAGTCGAATACGTTGTGCTTCACCCCCAGACAACGTCCCCGCCATTCGCGACATAGTCAAATAACCTAAACCAACATTTTTCAAGAAATACAATCTTTCTGTAATTTCACGCAAAACGATTCGACCGATTTCGTTGTCTTTCTGGGACAGATGATTCGGCAAATCTTGAAACCATGCCAACGCATCATCAATCGACATATCACACACGTCCATAATATCTGCATCGTTAATTTTTACACACAACGCGTGAATATTTAATCGCTTGCCATGGCAAACAGGGCAAGGCTTTTCAGATTGATATTTTGCTAATTCCGTACGCATTGCCTCTGATTCAGATTCACGCCAACGGCGTTCTATATTTGGAATAACGCCTTCATACGGTTTTTCATATACAAAACCATTCCAATTTATTTTTATGACTTTGTCGCCACTGCCATACAGAACTAAATCTTTTTGTTCTTGGGTTAAAGTATGCCATGGTTTTGACAATGGGATTTTAAAGGTCTTGTGTAACGCGTCTAATAAATGTTCAAATTGACTAAGCATACCGCCACGCGACCAAGGTGCAATCGCACCACCTAATATCGACTTTGACGGATCTGGCACGACCAAATCAGGCGACATATTTAATTGTACCCCCAGTCCATCGCAATTTTGACACGCCCCCATCGGCGCATTAAAAGAAAACAAGCGTGGCTCTATCTTTGGCACTGTAAAACCACTAACTGGACACGCATAATTTTGCGAATACAAAGTGTCTTCATTAGTATCCAACCTGCGCACCAATACCGCCCCAGGCACCAAACGCAAAGACCCTTCGAACGAAGAATACAAGCGCGACCTAAATTCTTCTGTGTCGGTGTTTTCTGGTGGCATTTGCAATCTGTCAACAACGACAAATATAGAATGTTTTTTATTTTTATCCAACGGTGGCACCGCTGACAAATCGACAATTTCCCCATCGATAATCGCGCGCGAATAGCCCTGCTTAACCAAGAACGCTAATTCTTTTCTTTTTCATAATTATATAGATTTATATGTAAAACAAAGTTTC
>CALCEG010000174.1 GCA_937900435.1 uncultured Alphaproteobacteria bacterium | reverse complement strand
TTGTAAATAAACCGCTACGTGCTGCATCAACTAATCCTTTTTTATGTTGGATGTTGTGCCATTTACTGTGTCCACTCATATTTGACCTTTTTATTATTTTAGATTAAAATTACCATAAAAGGATAACAAATGATTGGAAAATTGCAAGGTATTGTTGATTATATTGGTGATGGTTTTGTCATTTTGTTGACTGGTGGGGTTGGATATAAGGTCTTTACAGCAGAATATCTGACACACAAGGCGACAGTAGAACTGTGGATTGAAACTGTTGTGCGCGAAGATTCAATACGTTTGTTTGGGTTTACAACGTTGGCAACGCAAAATTTGTTTAATATGCTGACTGCAGTGTCGGGGGTCGGACCAAAGGTTGCGTTGGCAATACTGGGGACGATAAGTTCTGATATGCTGATGTCTGCAATCGCAACGGGGGACGCAAAAACAATTGCAACAGCACCAGGCGTTGGTAAAAAAATGGCTGAAAAAATTATAGTGGAATTGAAAAACAAAATTGGTGGTGTGTCGGCGACTTTGTTTGCCCCAGATGTGTCGGTGGTTGCTGGGGGCGCGTTGCCTGATTTGCTGTCTGCGTTGGAAGCCTTGGGGTATCGCAGGTTAGATATATTGGAAATGGCGCAAAAATTAGTTGCTGCAAATCCAGGGGCAGATGTTGCAAAACTGGTTCCGATGGCATTGAAAGAAATAAGTAAAGGGAAATAGGTTATGAATAACGATACTATTTTTGCGTTATCGTCTGGACAGGGAAAGTCTGGGGTTGCGGTTGTTCGTATCAGCGGTGAAAATCTGGGTGGTGTTTTTGCGAAATTTATAAGCAAGCCTGAATTTCAAAATAGATTTGCGTATTTTACAAATTTGCGTGATGAAAATGGGGACTTAATCGACCAGTGTTTGGCGATGTATTTCCCAGCACCATATTCGTTTACAGGTGAAGATGTTATTGAACTGCATACACATGGTGCGCCGGCGGTTATAAACAAGATTTTTGAATATTTGTCGTCTGTGGGAATGCGAATCGCAACGCGTGGGGAATTTTCAAAACGTGCCTTTTATAATAACAAAATGGATTTGGCAGATGTTGATGGGTTGGCGG
>CALCEG010000173.1 GCA_937900435.1 uncultured Alphaproteobacteria bacterium | reverse complement strand
TACCATTACGGCACTGCAACATCCACAATTTGCCATGTTCGATTGTGAATTCCATATCTTGCATATCTTTATAGTGCTTTTCCAATTTTTCACGAACATCGCACAATTCTGCATATACTGATGGCATTGCTTCTTCCAAGGACAGACGTCCTGAATCATCCTTGCTCATCGGTTGTGGGGTGCGAATACCCGCAACAACGTCTTCGCCTTGGGCGTTAATCAGGTATTCACCATAATATTTGTTTTCGCCTGTGGCTGGGTCACGACTGAAACAAACGCCAGTTGCAGAATCATCGCCAGAATTACCAAACACCATCGCTTGGACAT
This sequence comes from uncultured Alphaproteobacteria bacterium, assembly GCA_937900435.1. Lineage (GTDB taxonomy): Bacteria > Pseudomonadota > Alphaproteobacteria > Rs-D84 > Rs-D84 > Enterousia. Next base: position 7,265 of record CALCEG010000173.1, on the reverse strand, counting down.
TTACAGCAGTACCCCAATCAGCAGGAATATTATTTAACTTGCGATATGTGATTGCCTTTTTAGACATCCATGAACCAAACACCGCACCAATACCCATTTCCAACTGTTTCCATGGGTCCTGTGGGAAAACTTTGCCGATTTTAACACCGATTTCTTTGAACTTTTCAACCAAGTCTTTCAAATCATCAGCGGTTAATTCTGTATCCAGCTTGTAACCCTTGTCTTCTTTCATACGTTCCAAGGTATGTTCAAACAAATCAATATCAGCACCCATAACAACTTCGCTGAACATCATAATAAAGCGGCGATATGAATCGTATGCAAAACGTTCATTGCCAGAAATTTTTGCCAACGCTTGCACCGTTTCATCATTCAAACCCAAATTCAAAACAGTGTCCATCATACCAGGCATCGAAACACGCGCACCAGAACGTACAGATACCAATAATGGATTTTCTGTATCTGCAAATTTCTTGCCCATAATTGATTCAACGTGCGCAATACCAGCGCGTACTTGATCCATTAAATCAGATGGATAAGTCTGGTTGTTGTCATAATAGTATTTACAAACATCGGTTGTCACTGTGAAACCTGCAGGAACAGGTAAACCAACCAAGTTCATTTCGGCCAAATTTGCACCTTTGCCACCCAGCAGATTTTTCATATCTGCCTGACCTTCGGCCTGACCATTACCAAAGGTGTATACCCATTTATCGCTCATTAGTTCTCCTTTTAATATAGAGTTAAAAATGCTAAAAGATTGTGGGGCATGAAAGCCATAATTGCAAGAAAAAAATCGGCATAACAACCGATTTTTTACATTGTGCATGCACACGCAATAGAAAATAATTTCGAAACATCTGAATCAGAACGGGAATTTATAACAATCGGTGCGCGCGCACCCAAAATAACACCACCAAAAATCCAATCGCCAAATTGAACCATTGATTTTAGAGTGTTGTTGCCGGCCTCTATATTATCAAACAACAGTATATCTGCATTACCGGCGACGGGGTCGGTTATGTCCTTGGCCGCGGCTGCCGCAGTTGATACCGCAACATCAAACGCCATTGGTCCAGATACAACGCAATCGGAAATTTCGCCACGCAGGTTCATTTCGTGCAATGCCGCCGCATCAACCGTTGCCTGCATCGCCGGATTCAATGTTTCAACCGCACACAATGGCGCAACGTGCGGCATATCACAGCCCATACTGCGCGCAAATGATACTGCATTTTTTATCAAGTTAACCTTGGTTGGCAAATCAGGATACATAACCATCGCACAATCTGTTAAAAAGAAACGACGATTGCGTGATGGCGAATACAAAACAGATACATGCGATAAAATGCCAGTACCACGAATGCCTGTATCACGATTTAAAACAGCGCGCAAAATGTCGGCTGTATGAATTAACCCCTTCATCAAAATATCAGCACGACCAGCGCGCACCAATGATACCGCCGTATGCGCCGCAGATAATTCGTCCTCACAATCTATAATTTCAAATGCCGATATATCGATATTATTTTTTTCCGCAACCGATTTTATTTCTGAATCTTTGCCACACAAAATCGCGCGCGCAAAACCCATTGCATACGCAGTCGCCAACGATTGCAATGCCGCAGCATCAGTCGCACACACCAGCGCAACCGTACGCATTTGCGCAGGACGCATAGTTTTTAGTAAAGATTTAAAATCTGGTGTCATTATTATGAACAAGTCCCCTGACCTGGGATACACTGTCCAGGTTCGGATTCTTCTGGCTTGGTTGCTGAATACTGGCAGCTACCATTTACTACAGTCTGACCTGCACTACAATTTTTACATGTACCGCTTGAGGTACGTCCTTGGTTTTCACCACATTTTGGCAGGCAGGCATTACCCCATTTAACATAACCTTCATCGCATTTACACGTTGCGCTTACATACTGACCATTGTTATGAATCGCTAAGGTACAATTACCACTTGCATCACAGTCTTTTTCAGAGTCATCAATCTGATCATAATTAATAGATGCCATATATGTTGAATTTGCAGGACAAATTAATGATTGATAGAATAACGATGATATATCCTCAATACAATCTACGTTGTCGAAACATAAATCCGAGTCAGACGTCGGTGTTTTTTCTGGGTCATAATATACAGCATAGGCACAAGTTAGCGCAACATTGCGACACGCACCACGCATTACCGCCATAACACTTTCGGGACTGGCACTGGCAGCCCAAGAATTTACCTGAGTTAATTGTTGATTATAACATTCTGCAACATCTTGCATACAGGTTGATGCGTATTCATAGATAATATTCTGTTGCGCAGCGCGTATGTTAGTCATTGCGCGCTGTATATAATTTATAACGACATCATTGTATGGTTTATAATTTTCACTTGTGTCGTATGTATAACGCTGACACTTATCCAAGACCGCACGACAAAGCCCTTCGTCCGCAACACGAGATTTAGTCCCGATTTTTGTTAGTAAATATTTTACAATACACGCACCATTGTCGCCCATCGAATTATCATCATCAGTTGTTTCTGTTTTACACTCTGTCTCGCTTATTGTCATATCATAAGCATCCGTCAAGAATTCCTGTGTAATTGCCGCATTGTTGTAATTTTTCATAAATTTCAGAATGTTTGATATGTTTTGCCCCAGCACAACCTGACCATTTTCATCAATATATTGCTTAGTTGGGTCAATGCACTTGAAATAATTTTCACCACAAACCATATCGTCCTTCATACAAGTATCAAGTGCCGCGATACAACCCTTGGCATCGTATTGATTTTTATTCTGCAGCACCGCCAGACGCGCCTTTTGCAACATACGATTCGCACTGCGAACATTTGACACCAATGTTTCATTCATTTTGGTCAGACCTTGTTCATATGCAATGCAATCCTTGTCAATCGCCAAGTCGTAATTACCAGTTATTTGATTTGATGTTGCGCCTGCTTCTTTACATTGAGTCAGAACAGTATTACAACGTTTTTTGGCGGCCTTGTACAATTCTGAACCGCGCAGGTTCGCCATACTGCTGGAACTGTTGCTATTCAAGAAATCTAAACTGAACATATCAGCATCTTCGGACGAAAAATCTAAATCCATATCCAGATCAAACGTGTCGCTTTCTGAATAGGTTGCGTTGCTTGAAGCTGGGTCGCGTATCATATCTTCGATGGCTTCCAACATAGAGCGCGTTTCAGAGGTATCTTTGTTGTCTGCAAGCGCTTCTTCGGCTTCGGTTTCTTCCATAATGGCACGAATTTCGTCCGCCGACAGCCCAACATAGCGGATACGTTGTGCAACCTCGTTCAATTCGGTATTTGCACTTTTAACCGCTTGTTCGGTCTTGATATAATTAGACAAGTTATCAGAACAAGAACAACGCTTTTGATTTGCATCAACAACCGCACAAAACTGATCCATACATTCGTTATATTGGTCTTGGCATGATTTGTTTAAACTGGCAGTTTGTTCAAGTTTTTCTTTCCTAAATGCTAGATTTACCGGGGGCAGCTATGTATAATAAAAATAAAAAAAGTGTATATAAAAAAAGAAAAAAAGTTAAATTTTTAAAAAAAATTAAAACTTAAAAAAAATCTAATTAGAAAAGAGGATTCATAATAATCTTTCTTTCCTTTTTAGTCATCTTACTATAAGTTATTGTAGCCTTATAAGGAGTGTAACCACTTAACTTTTTTGTGGAAAGCAACATTAGACCACTTATATTTTGTGCCTTAACAGTCCTTGTAGTCACTTTTCCCTTTTTATTCTTATAGTAAACAGTCATCTTTCTCAATACATAAGTGTGAGGCCTGAAGTCATCCCCTTTTTTCTTATCGTGGTAGAAGATAGCTGCATATACTCCTTTAACATTTTGTGCATCTTTTGGCTGATAGAAAGTCAAGATCCTATCCTTGCTACCTACATCTTTATATTTGCCCATCTTAATAGTGGTTGTTGCAGCAGAAGCTGGACCCATAGTGAATCCTACAACTGCAATAGCTAAAACAAGCAAAATAAGAATTGTTCTTTTATTCATTACTTTCTCTCCTAAAACTTAATTATATTATTATATATTTTTGAAGTTTATAAGAGTTTTTAAAAATTTGAATAAAATTAAAATAATAAAATAAAAAAACAGTAAAAATTTTTTGATAAAAGCTAGCAATTTAAAAAAAAAGAGTTTAGACTGAAATCATAAATTCCAGCCTATTCTAAAATACTGCTTGTGTAATGTTGATTCAATTGAAAACAAGTGGCTTCAATCGTCATCATCATCTTTGTCGTCTTTATCGTTTTTGTCGTCGTTATCATCATCGTCACTGTCTGAATCGCCACCACCAAGGATAGAACCACCAGAATCATCAGAGTCTCCAGATGAATCAGTTGCAGAATCATCAGATCCTCCAATACATCCGCTGACAGAAACGACAGCTAAAAGAACGATTGTTAATAATAGTAAACCAAATATCTTTTGTTTATTCATTAAAAACAACTCCTTTGTAAACATAGTATGTTATTTTTAATATTTATATATTGATATTTTAACCTGTTAAATGGTGAAAAAACTAGTCTGAAAATTCAATAAGCTCAATATCCAATATATCTACTTCAATATCCTTATCATAAATATGGAATTTACCATCCTTAAATTCAAACTTGCTTTCCTTAGTTAGAGTAAATGATCTCCCATCCACGAAGTAGACATATACATATGAAAAATTTTCAACCAATTCCTCAACTGCTTTTTGATTGTGCTCTTCAATCATTCTTAAATCGTCTTCTTCACTAATGGAAATCACCTAAACAATAATTTGATAAAAATTAAAAAAAGAGATAAAATTTAGAATAAAAAATTATAAAAAAATAAAAAAAAGAGAATAGTGAAAAAACTATTCCTTAATCATTTGAGCTACTTTTTTACCTAATTCGTAGCATTCTTCAAGTTGCTCTTCAGTTGGCTTGAAGTCAAGTTCCATTTGGTCAACGACTTCAAATCCTGCTCCTTCAAGGTTTGCTGCCAAGATTCTTGCAGAACCTCCAGCCCAACCTTTGGAACCGAATACAACTGCCTTTTTGGTTTCAATGTTTCCGAAACTGAGACAGTTGAGGTAGTACATAACATCTCCGATACCTGGGAATGGATTGTTCATCATGGTTGGAGCTCCTACAAAGATTGCTTTTGAATCAAGTACATCAGTTACAGCATCACTTTTGTCATCATCGTGCATGAAGTACATCTTGACTTCAACGCCTTCACTCATTACACCTTCAGCCATTGCATGAGCCATTCTTTGTGTTGAATGGTGCATTGTGTCGTAAATGAAGGTAATCTTGTTTCCTTCGTAAGTTCCAGTAGACCATTTGGTGTAAAGGTCAATGATGAAGCTTGGGTCTGTGAATATTTGACCGTGACATGGAGCAATCATCTTTAGAATGTCCACTAATCCTAATTTTGCAAGCTCTTCGATTTTTCTTCCAACCATTGGAGATGAAAGGGTAATCAAGTTAGCGTAGTATTTTCTTGCAGCTTCAGTGAGGATTACAGGGTCTACATCCTTATCCAATCTTTCAGATAAGCAGATGTGTTGACCGAATGCATCATTTGAGAATAGGATTCCTTCTTCCATCAACATGGTAAACATGCTGTCAGGCCAGTGAAGCATAGGAGCATTTACGAATTGGAAAGTTTTTCCACCGATATCCAATGAATCACCGGTTTTTACGGTATTGAACTCAAAGTCTGCAAGTTCAGGCAAGTGATTCTTAAGTCCTGGTTCAGCCTTTTTGGAACAGTAAACTTCAACATCAGGGAATTTTGCAACAACTTCACTTAAGGAACCGCTGTGGTCGTTTTCAATGTGGTTTTGGATAACTACATCGATTTTGAATTCTCTTCCTTCCTTCTCGAATGCATCTTTAATTCTTCCCCAGAACTGTTCAGATTTTCCAGGATAAACATTATCGATTAAAGCTACCTTATCTTCCCCAAATACTAAATAACAGTTGTAGGTAGTTCCATTTAAGGTGTATCCATGGTAGTCACGGATATCCCAGTCTAAAACTCCTACCCAGTAAACATCATCTACAATTTTGTATGCGTCAGCTTTCATTTTATCACTAATCCTTTTTTAGATTAAAAAATTATAATAAGAATTAATATAATATATAACCATTAACATTAATAAATTTATATGCTTTGTTCGATAGCAAGGCAACTAATTAAACAAGTTAATATTAAAAAATAATTGATGATAAAATGACTTTAAGATACTTCAATGATTTGGCATATGAGGAGATTGGTGAGGAAAACAGTGAAACCATAGTGTTTTTGCATGCTAAATTATTAGACAAATGGATTTGGAAAAGGCAAAAAGAATCTTACGATAAGTTTTTTAAGGGATTCCATTGCATATTCCTTGACCTTCCAAATCATGGAGAGAGCCTATCAGAGGATGAGTTCACAATTGATAAATCCTCTAAAAAAGTAGCGGAATTCATTAATCATCTAATTGACATGAAGAATATTGAAAGCATAAGCATTGTAGCTTTAGGAATCGGCTCATCAATAGCTATTGAAATCCTTAATGAAAATCCAAATGTAATTAACAATCTAATATTATCAGGGCTTGAAATAGCTGACTATAAGGAAATCGAATCAGATAGCGTTACCAATGGACTGGCAAAGGCACAATCAGAATATCTTAATGAGAAATCAGACATTTTCATTACAAAAGCTTACTTAAGATATTTTGGAATAAATAAGGAACATTACAACGACATTGAAAAGATTTTAGACAGATCAATTAGGCAAGAGAGAAAAATAGCTTATGAATCCTTGAATTACACCATTCCTGAAAGCTTAAAGGACAATGAAGAAATCATCGAAAAGGACAATGTTCTAATAATCTATGGAACTAAGGAAGACTTGGACTGCACTAAATCAGCAATCAAACTAAAAAGCATAATGAAAAACGCCAAATTAATAGAAATCGTAAAAGGAAACCACTTGTGGAACATAATAGACCATGAATTGTTCAACACCATAACAAGCAATTTCATTAGAGACAATCATATCGAAGAAAATTCCAAAATAAACATTCTGGAATAATCCTGAAAGCATATGAATAACCATCACCCCCACTAAAACCTAAAAACCACTTGATATATTCTAAATTATATTTAACTAAATTAAAGTTTAACAAATATAAAATAAAGTTGAATAAATGCTTTAAATCCAAAAATAAA
>CALCEG010000172.1 GCA_937900435.1 uncultured Alphaproteobacteria bacterium | reverse complement strand
TATGACCACTGGGTAAAGCAAGCGTTGGCAGAAATAGGATACACACAGGAATACTGCGACAAATGGGGCAAAGAAAACACGATTGACCCATCGCAACTGACCGTGGACGCGCATATAAGCACACAAAGCCCAGACATCGCGCAGGGCGTTAATAACAACGGCTGGGGCGACCAAGGAATATTCTGGGGCCTGGCGACACATGACCAAGGCGGATTGCCAAACGATTACCGCCTGGCCAAGCAGTTGTGCGACATGCTGTACCAAGAAGCATTAGCTGGCGCAGCGTGGGGGCTTGATATTAAAACACAGGTGGTTACAGAAGACGGCACAGCGGCCACAGTAATTGTTGCCGCGCCTTGTATGCCAGGCGACTATGCCAAATTGACAACACGCGCTTTTTAGCTGGCCAAGAAACTTTGTGGCGAAACCGCATACCCAATCGTAAACGGCACCGGCACATACATAAAGCATGCGTCAATCGGCGACTGTGGGACAACCGGTCGCAAGCTGGCGGTCGACTTCTATGGCGGCAACTGCCCAATCGGCGGTGGTAGCCCATGGACCAAAGACGGCACAAAGGCAGACCTGGCATTAAACCTGTATGCAAGATATGTCGCAAACGAAACATTAAAAAAACAACACGGCTGTAAATTAGTCCGCGCACAGCTTTCGTGCTGTATTGGTTGTGGGGGGGTAACAATACAATGTTTTGACGAACACAATAACCCAATAGCCCATCCAACATTTTTGACCGCAGGCGTTGACCCATCCAGCATAATTGAGAAGTTCGGCCTGCGCAAACCAATATACGCAGACTTGTGTAAATATGGCATGTGGGTATATGTGGACGCAATAACAAAGGACGCAAAACATGGCCAGACCGAAGAAGAAACATCCGGGCGGTAGGCCAACAGTTATGACCGAAGATGTGGTGGCTAAACTAGAATCCGCATTTTCTTGGGGCTGTACCGACAGTGAAGCGTGCGTTTGGGCAGGTATAAGCCAGGACGCGCTGTACGACTATCAGCGCAAGAACCCAGCATTTACCAAGCGAAAAGAGCTACTTAAGGAAACACCAACCTTAAAAGCGCGCATGGTAATAAATCAGGCAATCGGACAGAAAGATAAACAGGCCGCACAATGGTGGCTGGAACGCAAACGTAAGGAAGAGTTCAGCACACGCAGTGAACTGGTACAACCAGAACCTGTGAAAGTGTTCGTCACCAAGGAAGAACAGGCCGAAGCAGACGATTTAATTGAAATAGTGGTAAAACCCCGTGGCAGTAAGTAAAGAATACTTAGGGTTCCGTTTACTACAACGCGGATTCAGGGACTGGTTCCTGTATCTATTCCGCATTATAGACGGAAACGACTTCGTCATAGAAAAAGTGCACGAAGATATGTTCGACCAGTTCCAGCGAGTGCTGGACGGACTTGACACGCGTATCAATGAAAACCTGTGCCCGCGTTCGGCCAAGACAACACTGGCCAAATACTTCGTGGTCTATACCATGACCAAGAACCCACGAAGCCACATAATATACACGTCGTTCAGCCAAGACCTGTTGATGCAGATTGCACAGGAAATCGCCAGCATTATGCAAAACCCCGTCTACCGGGCCATGTATCCAGCAACAGCACCACAGCTGAGCCAGGAACAATTGGATCCAATTGACGAGTTCTGGAAAGATTACCTGTTCGAGAACAGCAAGGAAACCAAGTTCAGCAGCAGAAAGATAACAACCGCGTACGGCGGTGTCGTTCTGTTCGCGTCCATCGGTTCAGCAATTACAGGGTTCGGTGCGGGCCGACGTGAATCAAAAGAATTTGCGGGATGTCTGATCATAGACGACGCAAACAAGCCGGCCGACATCCGGTCGGACACAATGCGCAAGAAAGTCCACACATACTTCGTGGAAACACTGTTCACACGATTGAACAGTTCAGACACACCGGTCATTAACATACAGCAACGACTGCACGTAGAAGACCTGACCGGATTCCTGGAATCAACATACGGGTTCAAGACATTTAAGCACCCGCTGTTGGACGAGAACGGCGAATGCACCCTGCCCCGTCAGTACACGCCGGAACGTGTTAAGGAACTGCAGATGAACGCGTACACGTTCGCGTCGCAGTACCAGCAGACACCAGTAATCGAGGGCGGCAACCTGATAAAGACCGATTGGTTCGTCAGATACGGTGCCCCACCGGCCAAACCAGACAGTTTGTTCATTGTGGCCGACACAGCATTTACGGAAAAGAAATCCGCAGACAACAGTGCGTTTGGCCTGTTCGCAACCGTGGGCAAAGATTTGTACATGCTGGACGGGTACTGCAAGAAAGTGATATTCCCGGACCTGTGTCGAGATATGGTGTCGTTTTACCAGTCCGCAAAGGCCAGATACAATACCGTGGCCCTGTCCGCAATATACATTGAAAACAAGGGTAGCGGCATATCGCTGATACAGCAGTTGCGCGAGAAAGGCCTGCCGGTGCGAGAGTTAATGCCAACGGTGCATAACGCAGAACTGAAAAAAGACCAGGTAACGGACAAGTTTACCAGATTCAACGAAGTGGCCGCAGATTTAGAAAGCGGCTATTTTCATATACCAGAATCTGCACACTGGCTGTTGGAGTTCATAAACGAGTGCGAGGCATTCACAGGTCGCAAACAGGACGCGCACGACGACTATGTGGACGTACTGATATATGCCCTAAAAATACGGCGCAAAGCAATGCAGACCGACTGGGGCGCACTGAAAAACAACTTTATGATGGGAAGATTCTAATGTTCAAACTATTCAAAAAGCGCGCTGCACCAGCGATTGCACCAGAAAAGCCAAAGACAATTGACTGGGACAACATGTGGCAGTCGTTCATAAAGGCACAGA
>CALCEG010000171.1 GCA_937900435.1 uncultured Alphaproteobacteria bacterium | reverse complement strand
AAAAAGACCCGATTCTACCTATCTATTTTTACCAGATAGTCCAGAATCAATATCTGAGACTTGTCTTCTATACCTGTCTTGCAGTCGCATTCCTTGTCTGGGGCCACACAACAGACACCGTCCAAGGAACGCCAACTTCAATCACGATATATATTTGCACAAAATATCTTTGTCATATCTTACGCCTTGACAACAGACACACTTAATGCATAGCCTTCGATTTCGGTGTTGTATTCACCAGAACCCGAAACCATTTCGCGGATAAGCGCATCGTGCATTATGCGTTTTTTGTGTTGCTCTATCGCGTTTGCCAATGCAGGGTCGGCAGAATATGTCAGGACTATTCTGTCCGAAACGTCCAGTCCTGCGGCTTTGCGCATATCTTGGATAAAGCGCAAAGCATCGTTCGCCAAACCTTCAGCAACCAAATCAGCACTGACATCTGTATCCAGAACAACAACCGCTGTGTTGTCTGGCAAGGCTGCACCTGTCACACCATCGCGAACAGTTAAACGATTTTCAAATTCATCGTGGTTTAATGTGTAGCCTGCGGCAACCAGCGTATCGCCCACAATCTGATAATCACCACGTTTGACCGATGGGATTATTTCTTTTAATGCGCCACCTAAACGAGCACCAATCTTTGGTGTGATTAAGTATATAAAACTGTCCGCAACAGTTGATACGTTTTCATCAAACTTAACTGATTTTACGTTCAGTTCTTCTTTGATTATGTCGCTGTATTCCGGCATTGCGACCCCTGCAATTGTCAACGAATTTAATGGCAGACGATTACGCAACTTGTACTGTTCGCGCAACTGTTTTCCAACAGATACTATCATTTGCACGCGACGCATATCGTTAACAATTTGCTTGTCTGATTCTGCAAACATTGGGAATTCTGTTAAGTGCACAGATTCACCACCTGTTAAATTGCGATAGATGTATTCAGAAACAAATGGTGCAAACGGCGCAAACAAACGACACAATACAGTCAGAACTGTGTACAATGTGTCAAATGCAGCCTGTTCTTCGTCCCAGAAACGTGTGCGACCACGTCTGATGTACCAGTTGTTCAATACGTCCAAGAAATGTACAAATTCTTTGATTGCAACATCTGGTTTGTATTCAGCCAATGCACTGTCGACCACAGATGTTAATTCTGACAATTCTGCCAAGATGTATTTATCCAATGGGTTTTCTGGATTTGTCATTTCGTGGGCGGTTATATTGCCAGCGTTTGCGTACAGTGTAAAGAAGTGATACGCATTCCAAAGTGGCGTTTGCAGTGTCTTGGTCGATTCTGCAAAAACCTTGCCTTCTTTATCAACTGGGACAGGTTCCGCCTTCATAAAGTTAGAGCCCAAGATAAACAAACGAACTGCGTCTGCACCGTATTGTTCGATTTGTTCTTCTGGATTCACAAAGTTCTTTAATGACTTCGAGAATTTCTTTTTGTTTTCATCAACAACCATTCCGTTTGCAGACACCGCCATAAATGCAGGCTGGTCAAACAATGCGGTCGCCAATACCATCAACGCATAGAACCAACCACGCGTTTGGTCTTGTCCTTCGATAATATAATCGGCAGGGAATGATGCTTCGAACTTGTCTTGGTTTTCAAATGGGTAATGCAATGATGCCCATGGCATAGAACCAGATTCAACCCAGCAATCCAAAACATCAGGGATACGTGTCCAACCGTCTTTGGTTAACTTATCCAATGTCGGACGATGCAAATCAGGTACAGGAACACCAAAGAATTCTTCCAGTTCTGCGATAGAACCAAAGACCTTGTATTCGCCGTCTTTTTCCCAGATTGGCAGTGGCATACCCCAGAAACGATTACGCGATATCGACCAAGGACGTGCATTTTCAATCCATGAACGGAAACGTTCGCCAGCAGACGTCCAATTAACCTTGTTGTTGTTCGCAATTAATTTGTCTTTGACTTTTGGCACATCGATATACCAAGAATCTGTCGCGCGATAGATTAACTTTTCTTTGCTGCGGTCGCCGAATGGATAACTGTGCTTGTACTGTTCTTTTTTGATTAATTTGCCGTTCGTTTTTAACCAATCTAATATCGCAGGTGTCGCTGCAAATATATTCTGGCCGGCAAAGTCCAAAACATCGTCTGTAAAGTTGCCGTAATTATCAACGTTTAATAATACAGGGAACTTTGGGTCGATGTTTTTTGCCGCCCAAAAGTCGTCTGCACCGTATGCTGGCGCAATGTGAACAATACCAGTACCATCAGAATCAGATACATAATCCGCAGGAATTACCTGATACAACAAGCCCGTTGGATTTTCGTAATATGGGAACAATGGCTTGTAGTGCATACCAGCCAATTCAGAACCAGATACACGACCAACTTCGGTTGTTGTGGAAAACTGCTTTTCATATGCCTTTAGACGCGATTCTGCAATCACATAAACCGCACCATCTGTGTCCTGCATACGCAAATATGTCATATTCGGATTAACCGCCAATGCGCTGTTTGCAGGCAATGTCCATGGTGTCGTCGTCCACGCAATCGCGCGGTCGCCATTTTCCAATTCAAACCAAACTGTGACAGCATCATCAACAATTTCACGATAGTCTTGGGACGCTTCGGAGTTTGAAACAACAGTCCCGTTAACCCAGTCAAATGGATTTACACTGTAATCTTTGTACAGCAGACCTTTTTCATACAAAGACTTTAATGTCCACAGCATTGATTCCATATAATTCTTGTCCATGGTTTTATAACCATACCCTTCGCCGATATCAACCCAGCGACCCATACGGGTAATAAAACGATTCCATTCATTCGCATAGGTCATAACATCTGTGCGACACATATCACAAAATGCCGAGATTCCGTCTTCGGCAACGATTGTTTTAGCGGTGCGACCTTGCTTTTTTTCAACCGAATTTTCTGCAGGCAAACCATGGCAATCCCACCCCAATTCACGAACAACGTGGCGACCATGCATAGTTTGAAAGCGCGCAACCATATCTTTGACAACCGAAACGCCCAAGTGCCCCCAGTGTGGCAAACCATTCGCAAATGGGGGGCCGTCATAAAATGAAAATGGACGACCGCGTTTTGTTTGTTCCAATGACCGGTGGAACGTATTGTTTTCGCGCCAATAGGTCAAAACCTGTTGTTCCAACGCGGTAAAGTCTGCTTTTGCTTCTGTTTTTGGATATGACATTTTTAAACTCCGATTTTTGATATTAAAAATGGGCGCAAAGCGCCCCAGCCACCTGCCAAAGCGCACGCGACCATTATTTAATAATAATTATTGTTGTTTGTTTCATAGTAACCAGTTTACAACGTATTAAAACAAATTGCAAGCATCACATATAAAAAAAATCCCGATGTTCGGGATTTAATTTTATGGTGCCGGTGATAGGACTTGAACCTACGACCCCCTCATTACGAATGAGATGCTCTACCAGCTGAGCTACACCGGCGATGTGAAACGACTATAAGACATTCGCAAAATAATTTCCAGTGTTTTTTTAGCCTGTTATCATTCCACCATAGTGGGGCGGTTATGTGTTTTGATTGTTGTTGAAAATCTTATTAAGATTGTTTACTGACTTTTCTTTTATCTTCGCTTTGCCTTTTTCAAAAGTAGTTGTTGTTTCTGGAAATGGCAAACCATATTCCACACCAAACAATGTACATAACTGTTGAATATTTCTTAACCGATGGTGCATATACAGGACACGTTTTAATTGCTCAGGTTCTTTGTTCACACCTGCAATTTCCGCCAATATGCCCAATATATGAAACAACGCCACCTTGCGAGGATTTATCTTTATCGATTTTTCGGAATCTGACTTGATGTTATTATAAGATGTTATCACGTCTTGCAGAAATTTATAACTTATGCCATACGAGCTTGCTGAAGCAGGAACAAAGTCCATATATATAGAGCCATCCCGACACGCACCAAAATCAATCACAGATAATTGGCCAGATTCTGTATCATACAAGATGTTTGAGTACCTGAAATCATTGAATGCAAACGTTAAAAATTCATCCGATGTGTTACGATTATTAAATTCATCTAACAATCCACAGAACCATTTATATTCATCGGGTGTCATAACTGATTCATAAGCTTTTTTTACATGTTCATTTAATGTAAAATCTTGTCCGCGATTCAATGATACAGGTCTGGTGCTTGTGCGGTCTATGTTTTTTTGATGGCTGTGGTTCAGAAACGCTGCAAAATCTTGCGCCAATTTAAGTTGCTTTTCACGCGACAGTCCATCGTAAATATAATCCGCAAATGGTTCGCCTGCGCCCTTTTCTTGGATAGTGAAAAAATCCTGATATTCTAGTGTTTTTGGAATTGATATATTGCCTTGATAACCAGCCAGATATTTATTTTGGTTTTCAAACTGTCCTTTTTCTGTTTGTAACCAATATTCAATTCTGTCAGGCTTGTTCGGGATACGCAAGACAAACTCTTTACCTGTTGCGTCTGTAATCAAAAACGCAGATGTCGACGCCCCAGAACGTCCCAACTGGGAACCGATTTTGTATTTTTTGCCCAATAAATCCGATAAATACTTTTTTTCTGCATCTGACAAAGGTGTTTCTGTTCCGCATTTTCTTGTATTCAGGTGCGTTTCCATTTCTTATCCTTTCAATTAAAAAAACTATCCCTTTATCTTTCTTAGTACGACCATTATCCCAGCAGGAGTCATACCAGATATACGCGATAAATCTGCGATATTTTCAGGCCTTGTCGCGTTTAGTTTTTCAACTAATTCATTTGTTAAACCTGCCAAACCTGTATATTGAAAATCGTGCGGTATCTTTAACGCGGCATCGCGTTTATACGCATCGATTTCACGTTGATTGCGCGCAATATAACCAGCATAAAAACTGTCGTTCTGGGCAATCGTTTCTGATTTCACCCCTAAAAACCGATTGTAAAAATCTGTATCTGTTAAGCCCAATTCAACGCCAATCGGCCCCAGACGTGATATCGCATTATCAGAACGCAAGGATAACCTGTATTCCGAACGCGATGTAAACATACGATATGGTTCATCAACACCCAAGGTTGTTATGTCGTCAATCAAAACGCCAATCATTGAATTTGTCCTGTCCAGATTCAATGACGGCAGCCCCAGCGCAAACGCCGCAGCATTTGCACCAGCAACCAATCCCTGGGCGGCGGCTTCTTCGTATCCAGATGTGCCGTTAATTTGACCTGCAAAAAACAAGTTTGGATAATCTTTGGATTGCAACAAATCATTCAATGCGCGTGCATCGATTGCATCATATTCAATCGCATAACCGTATCTGACTATTTCTGCGTTTTCTAGTCCTGGAATTGTACGAATCCACGCGTCTTGATATTCAGAACCAAAACTGGTTGAAATGCCGTTGGGATAAATCAAATCGCTGTTTAAACCCTCAGGTTCCAGAAAAACGTGATGAGATGTATGTTCTGGGAATCTTATAACCTTGTCTTCCAAACTGGGGCAATAACGTGGACCGGTACCGGTAATGTCGCCATTGTACATCGGTGCGTGTTTTATATTGTCGCGAATAATTTGATGGGTCTGTTCATTTGTATGTGTGATATAGCAGGGACATTCATAATTATTATCAGAATCACCAAACACAAACCAGTCGTGTGGGGAATCTGGTTCTTGGATTTCACATACAGAAAAATCAATAGATGATTTCTTGATACGTGCCGGGGTTCCTGTTTTCAGACGCAATATTTTAAAGCCCAATGATTGCAATACGTTTGAAATGCCTGTATCTGCAGGTTGATATGTACCATCGTCCTGCAAACGCCCCGAAGATATACGTTCAGCCCCACGCGTGACAACACCATTTAAAAATGTTCCTGTGGTAAATACCAGCGCACTCCCACTGTATTTGTTATTAACCACCCTGCCCTGAATATCCAAAGACAAAACATCTTCGTATTTTATGTCTAACATTTCTTGGTTGGACAGAATTTTTAATACCGCATTATGGTACAATTCGCGGTCTATTTGCGCACGTAATGCCTGGGTCGCTGCGCCATGCGTTGCATTTAGTGTGCGCCAATGAATACCAGCAGAATCTGCAGCACGCCCCATAACGCCACCCAGTGCACTTATTTCCGCGACCATTTGTGATTTACCAGGGCCACCAATACTGGGGTTGCAAGACAGCGCACCAATATCATTTATGGACTTTGTTATCAGCAGTGTTTTTGCACCGCGACGCGCAGATGCTGCTGCCGCTTCGACCCCTGCATGTCCACCACCAATAACAATTACATCATAATGTTGCATTTTTTAAAACCGTCCCATCGCGCCGTTTATATGCAATGTCTGTCCGTTGATATAAGACGCTTCGTCTGATGCCAAGAACACGCACGCATTCGCAATATCTGATGGTTCGCCAAAGCGACCCGCAGGAATTTGCGACAAGTATGTTTTCTTTAGTTCTTCGGGCAAAACGTCCGTCATCGGGGTTTTAATAAAGCCTGGGGCGATTGTGTTCGCAGTGATGCCGCGTGATGCAACCTCGGCCGCGATGGATTTTGTCATTGCAATCATTGCACCCTTGGATGCGGCATAATTTGCCTGACCTGCGCCACCGATAACGCCGATAATCGAAGAAATATTTATAATACGACCAAAGCGGCTCTTCATCATTGGCATAACCGCCGCACGACAAGTCTTGAAGCAAGAACGCAAGTTTGTATTTAAAACTTCGTCAAACTGTTCGTCTGACATACGCATCAGCAATGTGTCGCGTGTAATACCGGCATTGTTTACCAAAATGTCAATGCACCCTGCCCTGTCGATTGTTTCCATAACTAATTCAACTGCGGCACCATCTGCGGATAAATCACAAGGAATCTTGATAAAATCGTCATTAAATGCAGAATCTAGTTTTGCCATATCACGCCCAGAAACAACAACTGTTGCGCCTGCGGCACGCATTGCGTTTGCAATCGCACCACCAATTCCACCTGTTGCACCTGTGATAAGTGCGACCTTGCCTGTTAAATCAAACATCTTTATATCTCCAACTTTTTTGCTGTTATTTTATCTGTTATTCTGGAACACAGGCCTGTTAATACCGTACCTGCGCCAATTTCTGTCATTTCTGTGATACCCATATCAGCCATATTTAAAACACTTTCACGCCAACGAACGCCATGTGTCATTTGATAGACCAACGCGTCTTTGATTTCATTTACGTCTGTCAATGGGGTACAGGTCTTGTTCGATATTATCGGCACAACTGGCGATTTCATATCAACCTTTGCCAACGCTGCGCGCATTTCGTCCGCTGCAGGCTGCTGTATGCGACAATGTACAGGCACAGACAATGCCAATGGCATTGCACGTTTTGCGCCACGTTCTTTGGCGATTCTTAATGTTTCTTGAACGATATCTGTTGCGCCAGATACAACGACCTGCATCGGGCAGTTATCATTTGCAACATCACAATTTGTTTTGGCACAAATCTCACGAACAACATCAATATCCAACCCCATAATAACAGCGGTTAACCCCTGCCCCACAGGGACCGCGTTTTGCATTGCATTGCCACGCACACGCAACAAACGCGCAGCATCGCCAACAGACAACGCCCCAGCGGCACACAGCGCAGTATATTCGCCCAAAGAATGACCAGCCATATATTCTGGCAATTCAACACCTGATGCACGCAACATCGCGATTGATGTTGCCATTATCGCAGGCTGAACATTTGCGGTTAATGTTAATTCTTCGATTGGTCCTTCGAATATAATTTTTGATAATTTTTGGTTTAGGGCATCGTCAACTTCTTCAAAAACAGCGCGCGCCGCGGCATTTGTATCAAATAATTCTTTGCCCATACCAACAGATTGTGAACCCTGACCCGGGAAAACAAAAATACCAGCCATTTATAACCTTTTTTGTTTGT
This sequence comes from uncultured Alphaproteobacteria bacterium, assembly GCA_937900435.1. Lineage (GTDB taxonomy): Bacteria > Pseudomonadota > Alphaproteobacteria > Rs-D84 > Rs-D84 > Enterousia. The sequence continues at coordinate 3,080 of CALCEG010000171.1, read as the reverse complement.
TAAACTTAAATGCATTATAAACAGTATTTTTATCAATCGCAAATATATTAATCTGGGTGCTTTAATGGTGGAAAAATTGGTTTTGGGGTATCTGAATCATACCAAGGCTCGGTTTCTTGCATAAGGGTTCTTATCTTGTGGATTTCTTCTTCCAGATTCCCCAGTTTTTTTATACAAATATACCAGATACCCCGTTTTGTTTGACAGGGGACGTTCTTCTTGTTTTTTTATACCTTTTACTTTTAGGGTCATTTTATCAAACCTTTGTTAATAAAAAAAGACCGCATTTAAAATGTGGTCGGGACAGTTGATAAATCACAACAAGTAATGACTCTGTTGGTTTTCCGGTTGCCCGTATTTTATATACCAACAGCCGCCCGACCATAAGTCGCAGCATAGCGGTGCAGAACGCATCGGCAATATAGTTTCGATACAATAATCTGCACCGTACTTGTTAAGAGCCTATCAAAGCCCAAACCCAAATTGTATTGGATTCAAATCCAATTATACAAAAAAAATTCTAAATATCAAATAATGTTTATTGGTTCTTTTTGTGGCGTATTGAAAATTCGCAACCGCAATAATTTTGGCGATAAAAGTCTGATTCACGATTTATTTTTACACGCAAATCTTCGTCCCACTTTATCGGCAGATATTCTATATTTACACACGCGCGTTGGGCGGCGGAATCAACCTGAGATTGGTCTTTGTGGCGCGAAACACCCAGTACAGAAGATATCGCATTATACCCGTTTTCCAGCGCAAAGCGAACTGCACGACGAAAACGATACTCAAAACATATATCACAACGTGCACCACGTTCGGGGGCAGTTTCTAGCCCACGCACCGCATCGCGCCAGGCATCGTGGTCGTATTCCAAGACCGCATATTTTACCCCCAGTTGCTGACAATACTTTATCTGTTCATTCATACGCTTGGTATATTCAGATTCTGGGAATATATTCGGATTATAAAACAAGACAATAAAATCAGAAACACCATCAATACCATTATCTGCCAATTGACGAATTGCGCCCGCACTGCATGGGGCGCAACAAGAAACCAGTACAAGTTTTATGTTTTCTGATATCATTTTTGTTTTGATAAACGCATACGTTCCGAACGACTAATTATGCGAACAATATTCATAAACGTGTATGAATAGTTTTTGGCATAAACCTTTAATAACGGTTTTTCCAATCCGTATTCATACGTTGTATTCAACAACCGTTCGCGTATGTAATTCACAAAACTGCAATTCTGGGCGCTGTGGCACGATTTCAAATGCTTGCACAATCGGCAAGGAAATGTCCACGACAGAAAAATCTGCTGTTTGGGGTGCGCAGTATCATAACAAAAAACGTTTATAATTCTGTCTTTATTTTGCATTGTTTATCCTTTATAACTGTCGCCAATCTTGTACGTTTCATCTAGTTCGATAATGTTATCGCCATCTGTACCTGTCCCCAATTCCAAGGCACTGCACATCATACCAAATGATTCAACACCTGCAACCGCACGAGCCACCAATGGCTTTTTACTGTTCGGCAAAGTCGCACCAACAGGTGCCAAAACACTGCGCATACCGGCGCGAACATTTGGCGCACCACATACAATTTGCACAGGGGTATTCGCACCAGTTTTAACAGATAAAACATGTAAATCTTCACGCGTTGGATGGTTTGATACAGATGTTATTTCTGCAACAATTGGGGTTATTTGTGCCGCTTGGGGGCGATTTGTATATTTTTCGGTCAGATACTTTACCCGTTCATCATCAATGCGATTAAACAAGTTTTCTGGGACAACAAATTCTGCCCCATCTGCAATTCTGTGTTCGTAATTTTCTGGCCAAGACAAGTCGGACTTAGACACGAATACAGACTGTATCTTTTCTGCGCTGTCTGGGATAAACGGTGCAGATACGCGTGAAAACAAATCGATTAATTGAAAACATTCGTTTAATACGTTTCCAGCTGCGTCTAAATTGCCTTCTTTGACCAATGCCCATGGCGCATTACGGGTCATATATTCGTTCGCAATCGCATACAATCCACGCAAGGCGGCGATTGACGCACGAAATTCGCACGCGTCCAATGCGGTTGTCAATTCAGATAACTTTTCATTAACCTGGGCCTGTAATTCAGAATCAACACCTGTTGATTTTGGGACATTTAAACCAAAATTCTTTTCGGTCAGTTTGCATACGCGCGAAACAAAATTACCCAACAAACCATTTAAATCTTTGTTAACTATGTCCGCGAAACGTTCGGATGTAAAGTCTGTATCGTCTGTTTCAGGCGCAGATGCAATTAGCGCATAACGCCAATAATCCGCAGGAAATTCGCGTATAGCATCATTCAAGAAAATACCATTGCCTGTTGATTTTGAAACCTTGGCACCTTCGAAGTTCAAAAAGTTCATACCCTTTAATACATCGACTGTTTTCCAGTTGTCATCCATTGCTAATTCTTGGGCAGGGAAAAAGATTGAATGGAAAGACACATTGTCTTTACCCATAAATTGTGCATAATGCACATCATCGCCACCATGCCACCAATCTGCCCACTTGTCATTTGCATATTGTGATATCGATATATACCCCCAAGGCGCATCAAACCATACATAAAACACTTTGTTTTCATAACCTGCCTTGTTCACAGGAACGCCCCATTTCAAATCGCGGGTGATTGGACTGTCTTGCAGACCTTCGGCCAGCCATTTGTTCGCAATCGCCATTGCAGTCTTGGACCAGCCCTGACGCGTATCAATCCATTGGCGCAGTTTGTCCTGCATTGCGCTGGTACGAAAATACAGATGCTTTGTTTCGCGCATTTCAACGGGTGATTCTGGGTCAACAGCACTGCGTGGATTAATCAGTTCTGACGGTTCAAGATTCGCAAAGCACTTATCACATTCGTTCCCATACGCACGTTCATATCCGCAATGTGGGCAAGTACCAATAACAAAGCGGTCAGCCAAGAATTTTTCTTCTTTGACGGAATACGGTTGCAGCGATACACGTTCTGATATCATACCCAGCTCTTCCAGACGCAAGAATAAGTCTTGGATTAATTTTT
>CALCEG010000170.1 GCA_937900435.1 uncultured Alphaproteobacteria bacterium | reverse complement strand
ACATAATAGAAAAACGCAAAGTCAGAGAGGCCATGAGAAAAATTGGCGGATTAGAAGAATAAAACACCATGAAAACAGCAATCAACCTTGTAGCGACACCGAACCAATCGGTGTCCGCTAACATTTCAGACGCAAACGGCAAAACGCACATCGTCGATATGAAACTGCGAACAATGCCAGACGGGTACTTGATAATGGATATGACCATTGACAACACACCCGTCTTCGCAGGGCGCAGGTGCGTAAACAAAATGCCACTGGTTCTGGGGTTCCCGATTACAGGGAACTTTTATTTTATGGACCAGTATGAAAACACCGACCCAACATATGACGGACTGGGCGGCCGATATCTGTTGATATACGACGACGAATACACACTGGATTAAACATGGCAAACAATAACGGCTGGGACATACCAAAGCGATACCTGCGGGTGCGACTGTACCAGGACAAACAAGGCAACCAGAACAAAAACACATTGAACTGGCTGACCGAAGATGTCCGCGTGCAATTCGACATATCCGCAGCGGTAACCGGCGCAATCAAAGAAGCGAACATAACCATCAGCGGTATGCAGGTGCAAAAGATGTTCGCTGTGGCCACAAACAGCACACTGTGGGTCAAGGACTGGTTGCAACACCGCATCGTGATAACAGCCGGATACTATGGCAAGTATGCGACGGTATTCGACGGAACCGTCATTGACGCTGCACCAAACCTGGAAACAGCCGATTACAGCATAACGATAAAAGCCGTGACGGGATTTCAGAAATTAAGCAACGCAAAGTCCTACAACTTCCCCGGGCCAACACCAATTTCAACGATTGCGGCCACATTTGCAGCGGACAACGGATGGGGGTTCGTGGACGGATTACAGGACAACAGCGTAACCATAACAGACTATGCGGCATACGAACAGAACGTGTTCGACCAAATGCGCATGCTGGCCATGATGTTGCCGATTGAAATGTATGTGGAAAACGAACGGCTGTACCTGAAACCACGCGGCCGCACAG
>CALCEG010000169.1 GCA_937900435.1 uncultured Alphaproteobacteria bacterium | reverse complement strand
AACAGTCCACTGTTCCCGTTTCAATCGTGTTTTTTCCGCTTTTAATATTTGTTCGATATTTTCCTTAGTCCTTCCGTCAATTCGGACTATATTAGGATTCGCAACCGCCTTCGCATACAGCGAGTCGTCGATTCGAACAATCTTCCAAAAATCAAGATATTCCCCCCGTATAAACGGAATCGCAATAGTCCGCATTTTTCCTTCCTTTCCTTTCAAAACTTTTATACTGGACTCGGACTATAATACACAAGCCCGAGTCCGCTTTCTAGGAGTCGTCTAGAAACCTAAGTCCGCCCCGAGCGATTCGATTGTTTTTGCGTTATTTATACAATCGTCCAGCGTTTTTTCTTGTTTTGCTTTACGAACAACCTCTCCAGTCGGGAGCCCCTCCGTCCATTCGATAGACAAGCCCTTTTCATTCGCAAGATTTAACATTAAAACATTAAAGTCCGCCGAATCCGTTAAACTATGATTTAATAGCAAGGACGCCCCTTTAATAACCGCCCCGATTGTTTTTTTGCCATAGATAAAGCAAGTCAAAACATTCGCCGAATCACTAAGTCCGATTTTTGATTCGGTTAAACCTATAAAGCCCCTATCCATTATTTTATTTATAACGACCCCGCTTTCGTCTTTTTCATAACGAACACGATATCCATAGTCAAGTTTTACTAGGTTTAATTTATCAAAACAATCGCCCCTTTCATTTATTAAATCATTATATAAAGCGACAACCTTTTCGTCCCTTTCTTTGCCATTAAAAGTTATTTTTGCCATTTTACGACTCCTTTGTTTTTCTTTTTTATTTATATTTATAAAGAAAGATTTTTTTGTTTTTCTTTACGCTATACATTAAATCACTTTCATTCGATTCGTTCATTGTGTAAATTGCGTTTTATCTTGTCAACTTTTGTCAACCTACAACCCGCGGAATTCTAGGAAAAAAGCATTCTTTCGACAGGGCAAGAGATTCATCTATGGGGGTGGGGTGGTGGACGTAACATTTGACAAATGGAGGAAGAGCGTGTATTATGAGAATGACTGGAACAGATGAAGTCGCGGGGTAATGGTGTAAAGTGCACACGGGAGAAGATTCTGTGAGGGTTGATATTAACGTGAATGGGGGCTAAGCTGTGTTTACGGCTTGGTTTATCGTATGGCAAAAGAGAAGAACAGAGTGCCTGATGACTTTGAGTATAATGGGTGGTCTAAGGCGAATCGGTATTTGATGGATGGCTTTGAGGGGACTAAGGTAGAGTTCAATCGTGAGAGGTTTCGTAGGGCTAGTGCTGTCTGTCGAGAATGGTTAAAGAGTGATGAGGGTAGAAGGAATCAAGCGTTAGTAGGAAAGGCTAGATGGGAAGACCGTGTAGCTGCTGCCAAGCAAGAGGCTGATACGACTGAAGTCCTTTTACTTGAGAAGATAACGTCTCATCAAGATGGTTTTGCTACATCGGAGTTGGTTGCTGGCTGTATAAATATGATAGCGAGGGAACTGGCTGCGAGGGGCGTAAGGGACGTTGAGAAGCTTGATACGAAAGAGTTGATTTTAATTTCCAACAATTTGTTAGCATTAACTAAGGCTGCGGCTGCTGTAAAGAAAGAAATGAATTGGAAACCTAATACTGTAGTTATTCCTGTGACACAGAGTAGTTCGAAGACTGGTGGCGCTGTTGGTGGCTTAAGTGATGTAATTGACCTGAGAGTGGACAAAAAGTGAGTTTAAGGGGCTCTTATTATGAATAATGAAGAAAGATTTGAACTTGCTAAGAGCTTATTATTAGATTTCAAGAAATATGTGCTTTGGATACATAAAATTGCCCAAGGGTCAGAATATGATATGACAGCTGGGCACGCAAGACTGTGTGACAAACTTCAAGAGTATGCTGAGGGGAGAAATGCGAAAAGAAACCTGATGGTGAACGTGTCTCCTGGGTTTGGTAAGTCATTATTGGTACAGTATTTCATCACTTGGTGCTTCGCTAGAAGTAAGCATTGTATGTTTTGTTATATAGCATATGGGGAAAGACTGATTAAGAAGTTATCGAGAGAAAGTCGAAACCTTATGATGATGCCTGAGTGGGAAGATTTGTTTGGGAAAGAGATGGACCCTGGAGATAAATCGGTATTGAACTATCATTTGATTTCTGGTGGTGTGCGTTCAGGTTTGACTGCTGGTACTATTTCTTCGGCAATATTGGGGTTAGACGCTGGGAATCCATCGAGTCCTGATAAGTATTTCACTGGGGCATTGATACTTGATGATATTAACTCGCCTGAAGTTGTTACGAGTGTTCACGAGCAAGTTGAGGCACCTGAGACATATCAGAGAAAATTGGCTACACGTCGAAGAATGCCGAACGTTCCCACAATCTGTATTATGCAGAGGCATCACAAGAATGACTTTGCTGGCTGGGTTGAAAAGAATGAACCTGAGGAATGGGAATTCTTCAAGGTGCCTGCAATAGACGAGAACGGGGAATCTTATTATCCGAAGAGATATCCTATTGAAGAACTGAGAAGATTAGAGAAGCAGAACCCATTTATGTTTGCTGCTATGTATCAGCAAGAGCCTATTGAGAATTACGGGGCGTATTTTCACGAAGAATGGATTCGTACGTATAGAACATCTCCTGATGTCTTTCAGAAGGTATTTATTACGACTGACTTTGGTTTTACTGCTGATGGCGGAGACGCTACGTTATTCGTGTGTTGGGGCTTGGGCAAGGACAACAATCTGTATGAACTTCGAAGCAGAATGGGCAGATGGGAGTCTCCTGATGCCAAGAAGTATTGCATAGAGTTCTTTCAGCATTGCTCAGCAGCGTATCGTCAATGTCGAAGAGTTTACGTTGAAAACACCTTATCAGGTATTGGGTTCATACAAGATATGAGAAGAGAGTGTCCAAAGATGGCAATCATTCCTTTACAACGTGGAGCAAAGAAAAATAAGTTAAACCGTGTCGAATCGGCTATGACTTGGATGGAAGCAGGCAGAGTATACTTCAGAGAGGCTGACCCTAACTTTGTGCCGATGAGAGCTCAGTTTTTAGCATATAACCCAGGTGATAAGAATCCTAAGGACGAAGTCATCGATAACACTGGTGACGCCTGTGAAATATCATTCAATATGAAGACAGGTTCAATTTTTGTGTAAATACGGCTGTATATTAGGTGTATGTAGGCTATAAAGATAGAACCATACGTCGATGCTGTTCCCGTCTGCAAAGGCGGGTATTTTTTTATAAAAGTGCACCTCTGCTACGGCTATTGCTTTCACAGAGGCTACATTTTACTAGAAGAATGAAGAATCACCATTTCTGGTTCAGACAAACTATTGCATAAAAGTTTAACAAAGTCAAATAATAATTTGACATTTGAAAACGAATCGGTTAATATATGTTTTGATAAGGCAGCGGTGTCTTGCGATTTTCTAGTGGCTTTATGCTGTGACGAAACTGCTAAACGGGTATTAAAGGAAACTTGAAATACTATTGACCGGTGTAGGTTGGTTGAGAACCTGAAGAAAAGCAAAAACAAGCTAAGCGGATATGATTAATACCTGTTTAGAATGTACAAGACAGAAAAGCCACTTTTTGTTTAATTTTTAGACAAAACTCTGTTTTGACAATCTCAGGTATTAGTTATGTCCGTGCAAGTGTAAGAAAGCCCCTGTTCCTTGAGACGGGGGTTTTTCTTATTGAAAAACGAATCGAAATGTCGTATATTGACACAAAAGGAGTTGATATGGGTGAGTTTGTTAATATGACGGCAGCGCAGTTCAGAGCATTGGTTACGAGTGGGTCATCGCCATACAAGAAACCGGTGTTGATGCCAAAGAAATCAAAATACAACAATGAGAAGACAGAACGTGATGGTTTTGTGTATGATTCAAAGAAAGAAGCGAATCGGGGTGATGTCTTGAATGAATTGCAAAAGAATGGCAAAATAATGAGCCTAGAAAGACAAAAGCCGTTTATTCTGATAGAACCCTTCAATTATCGTGGAAAGGCTATCAGAGGCGTTAAATGGGTGGCTGACTTCTATTATTATGATTGTGATAAGAAGAGTTGGGTTGCTGAAGATGTTAAGAGCCCAATGACAAAAAGAAAGCCTGAGTACGTTATCAAGAAGAAGCTCTTTATGACAAAGTACCCAGACATTGAATTTTTAGAATTTATTTAAGGTTCTTTTTCAGATAATCAAGAACTTCAGGCATATCGTCTGCTGCGATTTTGATTTCATCGTGTGCAAGCATAATAGCCTGTAAAAGGTTCATATGATTTTTTTCATCTGAGATTATTTCTTTAATCATAGAAATAGACTCTTCGTCTTTGATTGCTTCAAGTTCTTCCAATAAAGGATAGTATCCTTCAATAGCTTCTGCTTCATCAGCGATGTTTTTTGCACATAATTCTTTTACGCTCATTTTATACTCCTTATCTTGCTGGGTAAAATTTATGGTCAGTTTCATATTTAATTTTCTTAGCGGCATTTTCAAGCACCGTAAGGTCTAAAGAATCTAAAAACTCTTGGTATTCTTCTTTCTCCCACTTAAATGTTCTTGGGTTGTTTATTTTCTTTTTAAGGTCTTCTACGCCAATACATTGCTGTAAATATTTAAGATATGTCTCTGCATCGTCTTTTTTAGTAAACAGATAAATATCGTAAGCAGTTCCTTTAGGGGTTCTCTCATAAGCCGTGAGCATCCACTTGTTACACGGCAGACCGTCTTTTATTTGACAGTATGATGGGCCAGACAATTCCATCTCATTTCCTCCGTTTTTTTTTAGTTTACAATAAATCCTTGTCAAATGTCAAACAATTATTTATAATGTCCAATCATAAGGAGCTTAGATGGCTAAAAAGAAATCTTCCGTTAACGAACAAAAGTTGACCAACTCGATGTCTCAGTTAGTCGCTGGTGTTATTCCTGGCGCACAGAAAGGTAAAGGTGCAAAATCGCCAAATGCTATTAACGCAATTAATTCTCTTCAGATGCAGGTGCGTGGTGATTGGATAACAATGAATTATATGTTGTTATCATTCTTGTACCAACAGTTTGGTTTGATTCAGGGCTTTATTGAAATACCAGTATTGGACGCATTTAGAGGTGGCATAAAGTTCTCTGCATATGAAAAGAAAGTTGTCACACCGGAAAAGAAACACCGCACACGTTTTAGATTCTGGAATGCTGAAGATGGCAAACCATCTGCCAGCGCAGATAAAGACTTTATGATTGAACAGATGAAGAGACGAGAAGAATGGGAAAAAGAACAGGTCTCTAAAGATGAAGCGGCAAAGAAATCAGAAGACGCTTACTTCCGTGATGAAATAGACCGCGAAGATATTAGACGTATGGAAATCTATTTGAGACGCGACCAAACTTGGAAGAAACTTCAACAGGCTATCTTCTGGCAAAGATTATATGGCGGTGGTTGTATTATTATATTAGATGGAAGAGACCCTGCTACGAAATTAGATTTGGAAAAGATTGACCAATCAACAGATTTGGAATTTTATGTAACAGATTGTTGGGAAGCTTCTGGCGTAACAAATCCTGAAGACATTAACGCACAGGACGTAAATATGATTAACTGGATGAGCGACACACCTTTCACATTGAGAGGACACGCTGTTCATAAATCACGCGTTATTGCTTTGAAGGGTAAAGACTTTCCGCCATTGTATCGTTCTGTTGGTAGAGGCTGGGGTATGTCAGCTCTTGAACCGTTGGTCAGAACTTTGAACAAAGGCATTAAGAATGAAAACGTTATCTTTGAATTATTAGATGAAGCAAAGATTGACGTATTTAAGTTTTATGGCTTGAATGATGCTTTACAAGATGAAGACGCCACAAACGCCATCACAAAGCGTGTTGGTTATGCTTCAATGGTAAAGAACTATATGAAAGCCCTTCTGTTAGACTCTGAAGATGATTACGCACAGAAACAGATACACTTCTCTGGGTTGTCTGATTTGAAGACAGAATCACGTGCGGATATGGCTGCTGACGCGCGTATCACAATGAACAAGTTGTACGGTATGTCTCCAGCAGGATTTAACTCTGGTGAATCAGACCGTGAAACATATGCTGATACAGTTGAAGCAGAAATACGTATACCTGCAGAACACGCTGTCTTAAAAATCTTAGAAGTTGTTGGCCGTAAGGTCTTGGGCAAAACATTAGATTTTGATTTTGAATGGGCGCCATTGATGCGTGTTTCTGAATATGAAAGAGAAAAGACAAAGACACTGAAACTTGCTAACTTGAATGAAGCCAATATGTTTGGCCGTATTACAAATAAAGAATGGCAAGAAGCGGTAAATAAAGAAAATCTGTTGGGTATTGAAATATCTTATAAAGATAAGTTCATTGCTGACCCAATGGCAAAACAAGTATTCAAACCTGGCTTTGGAGGTAAATAATGAGCAAACAATGGCAGATTCGTAGAGGTACCAGCACAGATAACAATGGTTTTACTGGCGCACAAGGTGAGCTTACAATGGACACCGATACCAACGCATTGAGAATCCACGATGGTATTACACAGGGCGGTCATATGATAGACTGTGTTGTTGCTTGGCAAGTTCCTACTGCTGAAAATAACTATACTTGGTATCGTAAATATTCAAGCGGCTGGGTTGAACAAGGTGGTTATACTAATGGTGGAAATAACACAGAAACCAATATTTCACTGTCTGTAGAAATGAGTAATGCGTTCTATTCTTTATCTATCGCTGGATACCATTGTAGTAATGCAACATCAACTGGCACACCAAGTTATCGTGGAATATATTACGATATTGGAGTTATAACAGCAAGAACAGCGACAGGTTTTACATTAGGTAATGGTGAAAATATAACTTGGCAAGTAAGCGGTATGGCGGCAGCTTAAGGAGAAAATAATATGGCAACACAATTACAATTAAGAAAAGGCACAAAAGTTCAGAACGATGCTTTTACAGGCGCTGAAGCTGAATTAACATACGATTCAACATCTAAAGGCTTAAGAGTGCACGATGGTG
>CALCEG010000168.1 GCA_937900435.1 uncultured Alphaproteobacteria bacterium | reverse complement strand
ATACCAATCAATGCATTTCCTCTGTCTTTCATAACTGCTTTAACATCGGCAAAATCAAGGTTAACCAATCCCGTAATAGCAATCAAATCAGAAATTGATTGAACACCTCTATGTAAAATATTATCTACTTCTCTAAATGCTTCTAACATTGGAGTAGACTTATCTATTAATTCTCTTAATCTATCATTTGGAATAACTATTAATGTATCTACATGTTTTTTTAATTCATCAGTTCCAAGAATTGCTTGTTCCATTCTTCTTTTTCCTTCAAATCTAAATGGAGCGGTATCTATACCTACTGTTAAAGCTCCTAAATTTTGTGCAATTTCAGCGATAACTGGTGCAGCTCCTGTCCCAGTTCCACCACCCATTCCACAAGTAACGAAAACCATATCAGCACCTTTTAATGCTTCAGTTATTTCATTTTTACTTTCTATAGCGGCTTCTCTTCCAACTTCAGGGTTTGCTCCAGCACCTAACCCATTAGTAATATCCTTTCCTATTTGTAATTTTGTTTCAGCTTTTGAAACATTTAATACTTGTAAATCAGTATTAGCTACAATAAAATCAACACCTTTAAGTCCTGAATCAATCATACGATTAACAGCATTACAACCGCCACCACCAACTCCAACAACCAAGATTTTGCAAATAGGTGTAACATTATTAATTTCCATATTTTACCTCAATTAATCGACGTAAACTGCGCGGCCGCTTTTTCTTCGTCAGTCAGTGTGATTGTGTTCTCGGTTATTCCACGTTTTACATAGTCGTCTTTAATGTTTTCCAGTGTGCCTTTACCAATAAAAACTTGGGCGGCTTTTGTACTGTAATTACTTAAAGTATAAGTTGCAGGGGCTAAAATCCCATTTTGTTTCGTCGAATCAAGACCATAACTCGAACTTATTTTTATAACACCAGCAGTTGTGGATGTTGCATAATCTGTGTTCTTGACATAGTCGGCTAGGTCAACTTTTTGAGTTTCTAATTGTTGGACTGTTTCGCCATCCCACCAATAATCTGGCACGTCAACGGCACGAATATATAAATTATCACCAAGTTTTAACATGCTTGAATTTGTTTCGATCCAAGCGTTCATATCTTCAACTGTATCAAACACATAACCAGTCGCTTTACCTTCTGCGATTGCTTTTGCGTTTATGGACGTTTCTTCAACCTCATCAATTAACGTTCTGATTTCTGTGTCGTCGTACGCGTCTGGGATGTCCGATATGTCCGCTTTACCCGCCAATTCTTCTTTGGTTGCGAATTTTGACGTGTCAACTTCAATTTTCAAATCGGCGGTTGATTTATCGCCCACCAATTCAACCCCGTTGATTTTCGGTTTGCCCGACAAATTATCGTATTTTACCGTTTTTAATTGGGTTTCTTTCACAAATGGGCTGCTGGATTCAATTCTGACTTTGATTTCATTGGACATTGTCAACCACCTTTTCTTCGATATTGAATTTGATTTCAACGGCAACGGTCAATGCCAACCCATTCGCATCATATATCTTTAATGCGCCGGCCAGGGGGCCAACCTCTAACTTTTCGGATTCGGCCGCGGGGATCACCACAAACAATTCATTGGATGTTATATCGTTAAATTCCTGGCGGAAATCGCCCAACTGGAACACCGCCTTGAATCCGGTTAAATCCAAATCCGTATCCAACGTGATTTTTATTTCCCGCCCCAGTGCATTTGAATCATCACCCTGTCGCAATGTAATAACACTCATTCTTTGCCTCCTTAAATCCTGGTCACTGTTAATGCGCGAACGCGACAATGCGCCCCAATACCGCCATCCAGCGACTGACACAAAACAAAATCATAACGGCTGCGCGCCGGTTTTGCATCGTCAATCTGTTTGATTAAATCTTCCTGGGCTTCGGCATCAACACCACCGCCCGTTTTTGGCAATGTTGCATAAATCGTAAATGAAAACGGTTCGCCCATTGGGTCCTTTTGCCACCATTCAACGATTGATGCGGATGAACCCAACGATTCCACCGCCTTTAATACCGCGCCGCGGGTGCCCTTTTTCCGCTTTTCCGCCAGCGCATTTTTCAAAACACTGCGTTTTGTTGCAACGTTCCAACTGTCGCGCCAAACCGATACATCATACTGCATCGCCAAATGGTCCAACACGCCCGACGGCAATTTGTCGATATTGACAATCATTGTCCCAATATCAACATACCCTGCCAATGCGTGCAACTGTTTATCAATTGACG
>CALCEG010000167.1 GCA_937900435.1 uncultured Alphaproteobacteria bacterium | reverse complement strand
AATTATGCGCATTTTCACGAATAAATATACGAGCAGCCGTCTGTGCAATATCAACCTGACGTGTGGCAGAATACATACGTGTGTCCGTGCTTTTTGATTCCATCTGGCGTACCAAAAATGGGACAAATGCAAAAATCGCCCCCAGTGCCAACAAGGCCTGCATTAAAAAACTGCCACGTTGTGTATGCAAGTTGTACTTCCTCCCTATGTGTTCAGCATAGCAACAGAAAAAAAATATTGCAATTGCTTTTAAGATGTTCTAATATCTGTTTCGTTAACCATAATGGTGGCAGAAAAATAACAGCCACTGTTGTATAAGATTGTTTCCTGTTAAAAAGAAAAGATATGCAAAACAAAAAAAATCAATCCAATGTCGGACAGATGATTCAGCGGTGTCATAAATGGCGCCAGAAAAGAAAACAATATATTGACTTGGCACGCCAAACAACCGATGAAATCGAACGTGAACGCCTGCTGCAGACTGCAGAACACTATGGTCGTATCGTTAACGCAGAACAAGGTAAAATAGATTCTACACGCGACCCTAAGGAAAAAGCCGCCGCAGAAAAAGAAATCGCAAGCATCGAAAACGCGGAACAGGCAGCAGATTCTGTGGAAACAACCGAAGATGAAGATATCGGATTTCCCGATTTTATTACTAATTTAAATTAAAAAAATTCGCGCCGTATTCGGCGCGTTTTATTTGTTGAATTTTATCAATGTTTTGTTATCCTAAAAACTAAAAGGAAGTTTTAGTTATGAATGAAAATTATACCGTTTTAGCCAGAAAATATCGCAGTCAAGATTTTGCTTCGCTTATTGGGCAAGACGTTTTGGTAAAAACACTGACAACCGCAATCAACACAGGACGCATTGCGCACGCTTATATTTTTACAGGGATTCGCGGAACTGGAAAAACAAGTACCGCACGCATTTTGGCCAAAGCATTAAACTGCCTGTCGTCCGAAGGTGCAACACCAAACCCATGCAGACAATGCGAAAACTGTCGCGCAATTGCCGCAGGACAACATATTGATGTTATGGAAATTGACGCGGCATCACATACAGGCGTTGATAATATGCGCGAAATTCTGGACGGGGCGCAATACCGTCCAACAAATGGCAGATATCGCGTTTATATCATCGACGAAGTACATATGCTGTCGGCGTCCGCGTTTAACGCATTGCTGAAAACACTGGAAGAACCACCAGCACACGTTATTTTTATATTAGCAACAACAGAAATAAGAAAAGTTCCTGTTACTATTTTGTCGCGCTGCCAACGTTTTGATTTAGCGCGCGTCCCAGTCGATACATTAAAAAAACACTTTGCGTGGATTGCAGAACAAGAAAAGGTGGAATTGTCTGATTCTGCAAATGAATTGTTGGCGTCTGCGGCAGACGGTTCTGTTCGTGATGGTTTATCGTTGCTGGACCAGGCAATCGCACAAACAGGCGGACACGTTGACGAACAGGCTGTGCTGGATATGTTAAAACGTGCCGACCGGGGTGTTGTTCTAGATTTGATGAAAACGGTGCTGTCTGGCGATACTGCAGCTGCACTGAACATGGTGGATTCAATATACAACAATGGGGCAGATTTGTCGATGTTGTTGACCGATATGATGGAATGGACGCACTGGGCAACGCGTATGCACCCTGCCCTGAACGCTGGCGAAGTTATAAATGCCCCATATACCGCAGAACAACGCGATTCAATCAAAGACATTGTTACACGCGTTCCGTTTAATACTTTGTCGCGCATTTGGCAGGTTATGGTTGCGTCTGTTGCAGAAATGCAAGCGTCTGGAAATCAAAAACAATGCTTTGATATGCTGATTGTTCGAATGATGCATATCGCAGATATGCCGCCAATTTCGGATATACTTAAACAACAGGAATCCGCAAATCGTGTACGCGATGTAAAAAATATATTGGCAGACCGTATGGCACAACAATCCACAGAAGAACCTGTTGCAATGCCTGTAAAACAGACAATATCAAGCGCAACTGAATTGGCCAGCGCATTGCAATCCGCCAAAGAAATACTGCTGTATTCTTATTACAGTTCTAATATCGAAATCGCTGAATTTTCAGATGGCAAAATCAAGTTCTTTGACCGCAAAGGCGACGCGGACTTTTCGCACAAACTGTCATCGTGGCTGTATGACAAAACAGGTCGTCAATGGGTGCTGGAGCGCGTTATGGAATCTGTACACGCACATACAATGTCAGAACAAAAACAAGAAGAATTAATCGCAGACCCGTTGGTCGCCAGCGCGATGGACTTGTTTGCGGACGCAGAAATAGTGGGAGTAAAGTAAAAATGAGAGAACAATCAGGTCGGTCTTTGATAGAAGTTATTGGGGTGTTGGCAATTAGCGGAATATTAACAGTATCTGTGTTGGGTATATTCAATACTATTCGCCAAAATCAAACACGCAGTCTTGCAAGTGCAACACTGGAACAAATCGCACAAAACACAAAAATTTTATTAGAAATGCGTGGCTCGTACGATGGCGTGTCTGTTGACTATCTGATAAAAGCAGGTGCACTGAAGTCGGACACATCACCAATCGGCGGAAAAAATTGGTCTGTATCATCTGGGTTTAAAGGCGAAACATTTTCTATTAATCTGGTTGATTTAAGTTATGGCGAATGTGAATATTTTTCTGCCGCGGTACCTAGTTGGGCTGAAAATGTTTTGATAAACAGTTTTGAAATCAATTCAACCGATAATTGCTTTAAAACAAAAACAAACCAAGTTTCATTCATAGTAAAATAAATGCACTTTATAAAATTATTTGTATTATTTTTATTATGCGCCTGTGCGCAGTACAGCAGCCCTGACAGGTCGCAGTGGGCAACATACCTTAATGGTGCAAGTTTTACTGATATGACAGAAGTTTCCAGAACAGCAAAACGCCCAATATTTATGGGCGCTGGTGGCAAGGTATTAAGCGAAGTTGTCGATAAATCAAGTACGATGGATTATGGCGACAAAGCAGCCAACGATAACACGATTGCAACACAGTATATGTCTGATTTAGAATTTGCACTGTATGACGCGTTGCGAAAGCCAGGAATTTCCGTACAGCGTGCCGGAACCGAGGTTCTGGTTATACTGGTGCGCGATGCAATAATGGAAATGTCTGTGGCGCAAATTTCTGATACAGGCGATGATACGCTAAAAAAGATATCGAATATATTAAAAAATTATGAAGCAACATTTATCGAAGTCGCAGGATATACGGATTCTATGCGCGATACAAATGCTGCATACGCCCTGTCGATAGATATGGCGCAACGTGTTGGGGTATATTTATCAGAACACAAAGTTAATCCAACCAGACTGTTTGTTGTCGGACGTGGGGCTGCACGACCAATCGCCGCACAGGATAATATCGGACGACTGACCAATCGCAGAATAGAATTGAGAATATCTCCTGTGCGATAATTTTAACATCTTAATATCTTGCAATACGTTAAATTTGCTTTATAATTACTGGCAGCGAAGAGAAAATTGTTCCTTTTTATGCTTAAATGCAAGAGTATAAAAAAGAATGATTTTTCTTCGCAAAATCAAACTAAAACAAAAAAAATATGGAGAAAACTAATGTTATTTGGTTTATTTAACAAAGAAGAAAAAACTAAACTAAACAACCCAGTTGCAGTCGAAGTGCAATATGGGGACGAAGTATTACGTCTGGAAACAGGTCGTATGGCAAAACAGGCGGCCGGTTCTGTGCTGGCAACAATGGGGGGCACAATGGTTTTAGCAACTGTTTGTGCTGAAAAATCTGCTGTCGAAGGACAAGACTTTTTCCCATTAACAGTTGATTACCAAGAAAAATTTGCATCTGCTGGTCGTATCCCAGGTTCACGCGACAGACGTGAAGGACGCGCTTCTAATTCTGAAACATTGATTGCGCGCTTGATTGACCGCCCAATCCGCCCATTGTTCCCGGAAACATTTAAAAACAAAGTGCAAATTATCGCACAAGTGTTTTCATACGATAAAAAGAATCAGCCTGATATCTTGGCAATGATTGCATCCAGTGCAGCGTTGGCATTGTCTGGCGTTCCTTTCCAGGGGCCAATCGGCGCAGCGCGTGTCGGATATATGGACGGCAATTATGTTTTGAATCCTTCGAAAAAACAAACAGAAGATTCTGAGATGGACTTGGTTGTTGCCGCAACCAAAGATGGTGTTTTGATGGTCGAATCTGAAATTGGCGAACTGGACGAACCAACTGTTCTGGGCGCAGTAAAATTTGGGTTTGATGCACAGCAAACTGTTATCAATGCAATTAATGAACTGGCACAGGCTGCAGGTAAAGCACGCTGGGAAACACCAGAAAAATCACCAGAATATATTGCAATGGAAGCAGACTTTGAACAATTCGCAGGTCAAATAGAAGACGCATTGCAAATCAAAGAAAAACTGGTTCGTTTGGAAACATTGGCTTCTATTCATGCTGCTGCCAAGGAACGTATCCCTGAACTGTTCCCAGAAACAGAACGCGCTGCATCTACACTGGAATCATGGGCAGATGAAGTTATCGAAAACATCACTGCACGCATTATGCGCGGTAATATCTTGGCTGGGAAACCGCGTATTGACGGGCGCGATAATAAAACAGTACGTCCAATCGAAATTGAATTAGGTGTATTGCCACGCGCACACGGTTCTGCACTGTTTACACGCGGCGAAACACAGGCTCTGGTTTCTTTGACACTGGGTGGTGGTAAAGATGCATTGCCAATCGAATCACTGGATGGTGCCGAAGAACGCGACTTTATCTTGAACTATAACTTCCCAGGTTATTCCGTTGGCGAATGCAAGGGTTTGAAATCCCCAGGTCGTCGCGAAATCGGTCATGGTAATTTGGCATGGCGCGCAGTTCATCCAATGGTACCAACACGCAGCGAATTTGACTATGTAATCCGTATCGTGTCTGATATTTTGGAATCAAACGGTTCTTCGTCAATGGCGACAACATGTGGTGCAACATTGGCAATGATGGACGGTGGTGTTCCAATGAAAAGACCTGTCGCAGGTATCGCAATGGGATTAATCAAAGAAGGTGATGATTATGCTATCTTGACAGACATCTTGGGCGATGAAGACCATTTGGGCGACATGGACTTTAAAGTGACAGGTACAGACCAAGGTATTACCGCCCTGCAGATGGATATCAAAATTACATCAATTACATTCGAAATTATGGAACGTGCGTTGGCACAGGCGAAAGATGGTCGTATGCACATCTTGGGCAAGATTGAAAAGGCAATCAAAAAGCCTCGCGATCACGTTTCAGAATTCGCACCACAATCTTATACAATGAAAATCAACCCAGATAAAGTTCGTGAAGTTATCGGCAAGGGTGGTGCTGTTATCCAAGCCTTGACACGCGAAACAAACACTACAATCGATTTAGAAGACGATGGTACTGTTAAAATCTTGGCTGTTGACAAGGCTGATGCAGAAGAAGCAATCAGACGTATCAAAGATATTGTCGCAGAACCAGAAGTCGGTCAAATCTATAAGGGTACTATCACAGGTATCAAAGATTTTGGATTGTTTGTAAAAATCTTAAACGGGTTTGAAGCAATGGTTCATATTTCTGAAATCACTGGCGAACGTTTGGCAAAAATCGAAGATGCTAAACTGCACGAAGGTGATACAGTCTATATCAAATATATGGGTATTGATAAACGTGGAAAAACCCGTATGACTATGGTTGGAATCGACCAAAAAACCGGTGAAGAAATTGTGAAGGAATAATAAAGTATGAAACCTGAACAATTAAATTGGACAGACAAACAATGGGCAGAGCATTTAAAGTGCTCTGCCAACGACATTCCAAAATTTAAAAAATATTTGGAAAAAAATTTTTGGTTGGGAATATGGCAAGAACAGGGCAGCAATTTGAAATATGCAGAAATTCAAATGCGCCACGATACACCATCTGGGAATATCCGTTATGTTCCAATGGTGCTATCTCATACTTATGATGTGCCATTGAATGATTTTATTCAATACACAAACAACGAATTCATTCCGTCACTGGTATTAAAACCACTTGTTGCAAAACAGCGCGGTGTGCCACCAAAAATTTTACAAATGTTGCATATTGACCAAAAGCAAAAATAATTAAATAAGGAAAGAAAAATGGATATGGAAGCATTAATGGCACAGGCAGCAGAACTGCAAAACAAAGTATCGGCTGCGCAAGAACAACTGGCAAAAACAAGCATCAAGGGTATCGCAGAACAAGGCGGTTGTATTGTTGATATGACTGGTAAATACGACCTGTTAAGTATCAAAATTCACCCTGATATGTTGTCGCATGGCGTTGATGCAATAGCAGCAGTTGTTATGTCTGCATATCGCGATGCCAAGAAAAAGGCAGACGATTTGATAGATAAGGTTATGGGTGATGCGACCGCAGGTATGCCAATTGGACAATAAAGAACACACCCGTATGGGTGTGTCTTTTTATACAGTCTTTTAGATGGTTTAAATTCAAACTTTTTTAGCATTATTCAAGCGCAGTTGCCCACACGCAGAGCCGATGTCTGTTCCACGCTCGCGCCGGATGCGCGTATGAATCCCGTTCTTTATCAAAATATCTTGGAACCTGTGAACAGCATTTCCGGACAATGATGCAAAATCACGCTCGTCAACGGAATTCCATGGAATCAGGTTAACCATACAATTTTTACCACGCAATAATTCAGACAGCTTTTCCGCATATTCTGGTGTTGCATTATACAAATATGTTTCACCATTTTCGTCTTTGCGTCCCAACAGTATGTATTCAATCATTAGTTGCCGATTGTGCAAGTCTGTGAATCGCCACGCCGCATCTAAAACGTCAGACAATTTATATTTGTTATTAATCGGCATAATTTGTGAACGCAATTCATCAGTTGGTGCATGCAAGGATATCGCCAAGTTTATCGGTCGACCCCATTCAATTAAACGGTCAATCCCCGGGACAATACCACACGTCGATAATGTTATGCGCCGCCAAGAAATTCCAAGTGTTGAATTAGCACGTTCTATAAAATCAATAACGTTTTCTGTGTTCTGTAATGGTTCGCCGGTTCCCATAATAACGATATGTGATACATCGCCATTGTTCGCATCACCGTTTGGTCTGGATTGATTTTCCACTGGGCGACTGCTGCGTAATTCCCACTGAGCTGTCAAAACCTGGGCCAATATTTCATTCGCACTTAGGTTTCTTTTAAGCCCCAGCAATGTACTGGCGCAAAATTTACAGCCCATCGCACAACCGGCCTGAGAACTGACACAAACACTGTTTCCGTATGTTGTTCGCATTAATACGGATTCGATTTGTTCACCATCTGATAATTCCAGCAAAAATTTAGTCGTTTCGCCGTCCGCAGATTCTAATTTTTTTACGATTTTAACCGGCAGTGTTTCAGCCATTGAATTTAGTTCTTGGCGCAGTGTTTCTGGTATATTCTTCATAACAGAAAAATCAGGTGCACCACGCATCAACCAATCGCGAATTTGTTTTGCACGAAATTTTGGTTGCCCCAGTTCTGTGATATATGATTCCAATTCGGAATCACTGAAGTTAAATAATACTGGCTTCATAATTTATACCTGTCATCATTAATAACGATTACCGCCTTGCGCCGCAGTTGCTTTAACTGTTGGTCAGCCAAAAACATTGCCTGCTTGTACATTGCGTTTTGCTTGATAATATCGTCCAGATTTTTATATTCATCTGTCTTTTTCGTGCTGCACACCAATAATATAGAACCATCTTCGGGTTTAGACCATTTTAACAAAGGCAAATCCGCAACGCGCGCGCGAATTTCTGGTGCCAATTCATATTGCACAGCAGTAAACTTTTGCGGTGTACCACCCAATGCCTGCGCCATTTTTAGCGCACCATCACAATCCCGGGGGGCAGTAAGTTTTGATTCTATTTCTGCCGGGACATCCGTTAATCGCACCAATGTCATTTCAATTGGCAAACCATGTTCACGCGCCAGATTTGCACGCTCGTTCGCGATGTCTTCACTTGCAACACTGACAGTTGGCAAAACTGTTCGTCCAACAATTATTTGCCACGCAATTTCTGCACGCAGCGCGCCACGCGCCATTTCTTGTTCAGACGCACCCATATCGCCCAGATTCATTTTTTTTAATTCTGTGTTTACCGTTTTGTCATCTGGAACCGCATTAAAGTTTTTCGCGTATTCTAGTTTGATGTTATCATCAATTATGCTTTGCAGCGCAACACGACGATTGTCCGTAGGAGTCTTGCCTTGGCGTGCCATCAGTTTTGTGCGCGCGGTTATATCCATATCTGTTATCGGCGTCCCATTTACACTGGCAACAACAGTCGCACCAAATACAGGCAACGTTGTCGAACACAATAACAAAGCACACGCATAATTAAATATTTTCATAAATTCTTCCTTTGCTGATTAGTACTGTTTACCATTTATTGCCATACCAAATCTAAATTGGAATGTAGTATTTCCAACATAATCATTTTTTATCGTATTATCGTGCTTGTATTCAACAGACAGATAATAACATGGATGATTATAGTACAAACCACCCGTATGACGTATAAATTGCCCGTACACCATACTGTATATTCCATTCCAGCGCGCTGCCCAACGGTTTGATAATTGTACACCAACACCAAGGACCGCTTCGTTTACATCGGTTGTTTCAATTAATTCTGTATCTAAATTTTGAGACCATATATGACCAATGTTCAAGAAATTTTTTCCCAGTCTAATTCTGGCATTTGTTTCCATATGATTCAACGCAAGAGTATCTTGGTTCAGGCGGAAGCGCGTTGCAATATTAAATCCACGCATATTATTATAACTGACACGCCCAACATAGTCTGATAATCCGTTGTGAAAACCACTATTCAAATCAATAGAAGGACGTTCTGTAAAATCGTATGTCTGACCCAAGAAAGCCTCGACATTTGTACCACTGGTGTTAAACGTAGCCCAACGTAATCCATAGTCTGCATAGGTACCATTTTCCCACAAATCCAAGCCTGCTAAACGATTGGTCGAAAATAATGCGCTGTCAGTCAATATAGTCCCAGCAGAATCGTTGTTTAACGCCATTTCTTCTTCGTCAAGATGCCGCATAATTGTTAATCTGGCACGCGGTTCCAAAATCTGTGTCCATTTCCCAGACGGTTTGTACATAGGCAACCCCCATTCCAAATACCCACTGGGCAAAAAGCGGTTTTTAAAGCCCGAGAAAACATCGCCGTTAACCATTTCTGTGTTATTAAAGTGATACAAATCATATCGTGCAGACATACTGGCTGTTAAGCGGTTTCCACCCCACAATGTCCAAGGCGCAGTCAATCGTACATCGCCAATCATACGCTGAGTTGATGTGTTGTCGCCAGATATCCCCAAAACATCCGCGTTAAATGTCGCATACGTTTCGCCAAAGATTGGTGCAGTTTGATATGTCGCGCGTACGTTTGGCAAAATGTTTCCTGCTGGTGCTGTCTGGATTCCTGTTGCATTACGCAATTCTTGGAATATGTGCGCATCTGCGACAACATAACTGCTTTGACCAAACAACTCTAACTTTGCACCAGAATCCAAATAAGGTTGGTCTTGATAAAAGCCATATTTCTGCAAGTATGTCTTGTCAGACGTTCTTTCCAAGAATATTGTTGCGCGCGCATATTCACCCAATTCAATAACATCATCATTAAATATGTGCCAACGATTTTCCCCTGCGCGGTTACGCGTAAAAGAACCCTGGGTTCTGTATTCTGAATGTGGTGCATTTAATCTGTGCTGGATTTGAAACAGTGGATTTTCACGCGTTAAAATCGATGTCGTAAGAGTCAAATCATGCGTGTCAGATATCGATACATAGAACGGTATGTTTATCTGAGTACCCATTTTATTCGTAGATGCTAAATCAGGCATTAAAAAACCCGTTTTATATTTTACACTTGGGTCTGGCATTTCAAAGTACGGCCACCACAGTACAGGTATATCGTATGCACGCAATACAGGACTGTAAAAATAAAGCGTACGCGAATCATTGTTGTGTACAATTTTATAGGTTGATATCTGCCACGCATTGCCAAAAGAATCACAATCATCGCACGCGGTAAACATCGCGTGTCTGGCAGTTGTTATGTCGCCTTCGCGGACAATGTTATCGGATTCAACATAAACATGATCCCCCAACCAAATTTTTACTTCGTTACCAGCGACCCCTTCGGATTTTTGATTTATGTATGAATCAACCAGCGTTAAACGTTGCCCAGACTTATTAGTAATTTCTGTTTCGCCAACAGTCTTTAGAATATCTGACTTCAAATCATATTCTATACGCGGCGCAACAATCGTGCGCGGTTCTTCTAAATCAACGGTAATAGCATACGCAGTTGCGCAAAATAACGCAGCACATAATAAAAAAGAGTACTTTAATTTATTCATTTTTTTGCCAACACCGATAAAAATACACCCATCAAAACAAAAACACCGATTGCCAACAAGGCTAATTCGGTCAAACTGCCGACCATATTAGATGCTGACATATATAACGCCATAACCCCAGCCATAGACGCAACGGCGATTATTGGTGCAAAACTAGTCCGTCTGCGCAACAACGAAGAACGCAACAATATCATTACACATAAAGCAGCCAAAACAATATTCATCATCGGGCTGATAAAACGATTTGACAATTCCGACAGTATCATTTTATGCTGCTTTTTGGTTTCTGCATCAAATGCCACACGCAACAAATCAACAGTCGATATACGGCGCGCCCTGAAAGAATTATTCCCACCCTTGTCAACGACATTTAAATCCATATCAAACGTATTAAATGTTCCAAACACTTCGGATTTGCCAGAAGATTGCAACGAACCGTTTTTCATCGCTAATGACAGACCGCGCACTGTTGAAATCAATTTACCCTTTTCCGCAAAAATCATACTGGGGTTTTCTTCATCGCGCATATCAGACAACATCACCTGACCCAAATCGTGTCCAGAAACACTTTCTACATACACAACCAGCCCATTTGATATTTCTGTAAAAGCACTTTCTTGCAGTTTCATATGCGCCATACCGTACTGTAAATTCCACTGCATATCATAGAACATCGTCTGTGTGCGTGGCACAATCCATACGTTTAATAACAGATTGAAAAACATTAAAATAACACCCAGACGTAACGCAGGTCTGCCAATTTGCCATGGCGATAAACCTGTAGCCGCCATAACAGTAATTTCATTATCAGATATCATTTTGTTGTATACAAAAATAATCGAAATAAAACAAACAAACGGTACAATAATAGACGCAATAAACGGTATCATTAATGAAGTCAACGCTAAAAAATCACCAATATCAATGCCGTATTTTAACAAAAACTTCATCATTGACATAATTTGCATCATCCATGCCAAGCCCGTTAATATTAAAAACAGCATTATAAAAATTGCAATCAATTGCCTGAAAAAATACCGCTTTAGAATCTTCATACTGCGTAGTATAAAATATTACTTTGTGCTTTTCAAGGTATAGATAACACTATACGCACACAAAAAAACAGATAATATAAAAATTATTTCAAGACCAATTCCTTGGCCGTTTTGGTTTGTGCATCGTAAACCATAGGCTTGCCCGGATAGCGCAACGCATAATGATGTTTCGGTATCATATATTCTGGGATTGGCGAAGATAGCCCCATCTTTGTTTTGTCATCCAACGCTTTTTGTACATCTGTTTTACGATAAAAGTGCCATTCGCCGTCTGCTTCGATTGGACGATTATAGTATCCTTGGAACAAAACAAGCTGTTTTCCTTTTTCCAAGGTCATTAAATCCATTGGGGAATACAATAGTTCTTCTTTTTCGACTTCTGTGTCTTTGCCATCTGGCCCTTTTTCCTTCTTTTTCACTTTCTTTTTTCCGATTAGTTGTGTAAAACGTTCTGCGGTTGCAGCATCGTTTACACGCATTATGACCTTGGCCGCAGTATTTGCGATAATCGTATCCGCGGCCTTGTCGCCGTATTTTTCTTGAATCTGACTAAGGTCCTGACCAACGATTAAGTACGACACTTTCTGACCACGACCAACCGCAGGCCCACGAATAATCGCTTCTAACTTATTCATTGTTGGCATTTCGTCTAATACGAACAATGCAGGATACGGCCCCAGTTTTTCGCCATTACTGATAGATTCTGGTTTGTTCGCAATCAAGTAATTAGACAGCAGTTCAATAAACATACTGGTAATAACAGAAAAAGCAGGTGCGTCTGCAACATTAAGCGCCAAGTAAATAGTAATTGGTTTCATTTTCCCATCGCGTGGGTCAACCATTCCACGCATATCGCCAAAGTGAATATCAGAATGTCTGGTATGCTTGTTAACCGCAGGGTGTCTGAAAATATTTAGACCAGCATTCATTGTTGACATAATAGAGCCACGTTCTTTATCAGGTGTATTTGACAAGTTTATAAGTGCAGATATAGCATCACTGTCGTATGCATAAAGTTGCGCTTCTTTGATTGCCTCGTTTAAAAAGTCTTTCATAGGGTCGGCCATCATTACCATTTGGTCGCCCTGGTTTTTGCGTTCTTCTAAATCCTGGGCGACTTTGATTTGACCTTCGACATACCACGCCAAGAACATTGGAATTGACGCTTCGGCACCATGCCATTCCTTGGGCAAGCCACCCCATGTACCAACATGAACATAATTATTAATATTTAGTTGTCGATTCTGCAACAAAGCCATCGCAGCATACGCATTCGGGTCAGACGTCATAGTCAGATAATAATCCATCAGTACAGCGGCATCTTGTTCATCAAATGCACCTGTTGATAACCTGTTATAGAAATAGTCATTTGCCTTGGCGCGTTCAACCTTGGAAATAATAAAGTTAATAAATCCTGTTAATGCGGCGCGTGCAGTG
The DNA here is from genome assembly GCA_937900435.1 of uncultured Alphaproteobacteria bacterium. GTDB lineage: Bacteria > Pseudomonadota > Alphaproteobacteria > Rs-D84 > Rs-D84 > Enterousia. The sequence continues at coordinate 8,107 of CALCEG010000167.1, read as the reverse complement.
GTTGACCAGTGTGGGTCTTTGGCGTTTTCTTCGACAATAGAATTTACGACAATTTGTATATATGTGCTGCGTCCTTCTGGGGTTGGTGGCAAGTTTTCAGGCGACAACGGGTTCCATGCAGGATAATAAATTCCTTTTTCTGGTTCGTCTGGTGCTGCCCAATTCATTATGAACACTGGACCAACTGTTGCACGATACCCAGACGTTTTATATATCAATTCTGGTTTTGGGTCATTTATAATCATTGAAACGTCATCGCACTCTAAAATTGTCGGAATAACGACACCCTGGGTTTTACCGACCCCAGCAGGCGCTAACAGCAACGCAGACATACATTCGTCCATCTTTAACGCAGTTTGTTTGCCTTTGTATTTGGAGTATCCCAAAACCATCATAAAACCATTAAACAAACCTTGTTTATTATTGTGGTTTTGCGCCATTTTTAAAATATCTTTTTCGTTTGCCTTGCGTGATGACTTTTCATCAAATTTATCTTTGCTGTGCGGGTTAAATTCATCCGTCATTGTGGAATCTGACAAAAAGAAATATCCAACAATCGGCAATAACGGCACAATACACGCCAAGTCAGGCCGAAGCATACAACGCGTAAGCCAAGATGGAATTTCCGCCAGCACATTCATTCCGCCACTGGATAAAAAATTCTCAAAATATAGCGAAAACCATTTATTTGTCGCAGGCCCCCAACCATATCGCCACAAATGCTCTACGGGAAAAGCGCACGCAAACATTAATGCAGCAATCATCCATATCAGCAATGTCCATCTGATATTCCAAAACTCACGCGCCTGTGGGGTCTGTTCGTGTTCTTTATACGCCTTGGAACTGAATATCCCAAGACCTTTGCCCTTGCCCGACGCTGATAAAAAGTTGAATTTTATTGCCATAATGCTAATATTATATCAGAAAAAATATTAATTATAAATCAGGAAATATAAAAAAATGAAAAATATTCCGCGAATTTTTATCGACAAAACCATCAATGTTGGGGACACTATCCCTGCAAGTCGCGATATTGCACATTATCTGACGCGCGTTATGCGAACAAATAATTGCCTGGTCTTTGGCAACGGAAACGAATATAACGCAGAATTGTCGGCTGATGGGGCTGTTATTACTATTGGCGAACAGACGGCGCATACTGACCCATCAAACGAATTAACATTGATTTTTTCGCCAATAAAAAGACTGGATGATTTGTTAAATATGGCAACACAAATGGGGGTCAAGTTCTTGCAGCCTGTTATTATGGCGCGAACTGTTGCACATCATACAAACTGGGAACGTATGAAAAAAATAGTAGTCGAAGCCGCAGAACAATCGAATCGAAATAGTATACCGATAATATTGCCCGTAAAAAAATTTAATGAACTTGATTTAACAAACGTTGTTTTTGCAGACGAACGTACTGCATATGCAGATGCGCATAATGATAAGCCTATCGATTCAAAAACCGTTATGATTGGACCCGAAGGTGGTTTTTCTGATGAAGAATTTAATGCGCTTGATTCAGCGGGCGCGCACAGTTTATCACTGGGTAAAACAATCTTGCGCGCAGAGGTTGCATCAGTAGTCGCACTAACCAAGGTATTAAAATAAAATGACAACACGAATTGCAAAATTTATTTCAGAATGTGGAATCGCATCACGTCGTGATGCAGAAAAAATGATTGCTGATGGACGCGTAAGCGTTAATGGCGAAGTAATCGATACACCTGTGTTCTTTGTCTCGACAGACGATGTTGTTTGCGTTGACGGAACCGCAATCCAAGAACGTACGGAAACATCGCTGTATATGTTTCATAAGCCTGTAAATTGTTTAACAACACTGCGCGACGAATGTGGACGAAAAACAATTTATGATTTTCTGCCATCAGAATATAAAAACTTAAAATACGTTGGGCGATTGGATTACAAGACAACAGGATTATTGTTGTTAACAAACGATGGGGAACTGGCGCGGAAACTGACATTGCCTTCTTCGGGAATTGCGCGCACATATATTGCAACTATTTCTGGCAAGGATTCACACGAAGGGTTGGCCAAAGCACGCCAAGGAATAACTGTCGATGGTGTTAATTACAAACCAATGAAAATTGAAGAGCTATCTAAAAGTAAATTACGCATCACAATAACCGAAGGCAAAAAGAACGAAGTAAGGATTGTGTTGCGCGCGTGCGGCTGTCCTGTGCGCAGATTACATCGAATTTCATACGGGAATATTGTCCTGGGAAATTTGCCTGTTGGAAAAATTGAAAAAATTATGCAGAAAACAATTGACGAACTGTTAAAAACTAATTAACATTATTCTTAACAAAAGGAAGGGAGATTTATTATGAAAAAATTACCTGTAAAAAAAACTAAACAACAAAACAAAGTTCGTCCTGTTGTATCAAAAGCAACTGTGAAAGAAGTTAAAGCCAACAAAGCAAAACCTTGCTTTAGTCCTTGGTCTTTGTCTATTTATATTTACTGGTTTATTATCTTGTTCTTTATCGCTGCAACGTTCTATATTCTGGGACGCAGCCACAATGGCGTACAAACCAGCAATATTCAAATAACCGAAGAAGCATTAATGCAGGCAAATGATTACTATGAAAGTGGCAAAACAAAACTGCTGGCCGGAAATATCGATGAAGCAATCGCAGATTTAACCGCGTCAATCGATGCAGGTGTCGCAGCCGTTGATTCATATATCTTGCGCGGCGAAGCGTATTTGCAATCTGGAAACTATCGTAACGCAATGGAAGACTTTAACACCGCGTTGTTAAAAGACCCAACAAACGCTGTTGCATACTATGACCGCTCTTTGTTAAACACCAGATTGGAAGATTATGCAGCCGCAATGAACGATATTAACAACGCAATGGCTGCGAACGTTACACATCCGACACAGTTCTTGCAAATGCGCGATTTGTACGCAAAACGCGGTCAGTTGAATTTGTGGACTAAAAACTGGGAAGGCGCAATCGCAGATTATACAAATTCTTTGGCACGTCCAGAAGGTTCTGTTAATCCAAACGTTTATGCAGAACGCGCAGAAGCATACACCGCAATCGGCGATTTTGCCAATGCAGTAAACGACTATAGTTCGGCTGTACGCGTGATTTCAGAACAAATCCAAGGCGCAACAACGCCAGAAGAACGCGAATCTTTGTCCAGTCGCGCAATGAATTATTTTGAAAAATCTGCTGCGTTGAATCTGCAACTGAATAATGCAGATGCGGCGCGTATTGATTTAGAATCAGCATACACCATCGCAGTCGCATTGAACGACACTGAAACTGCAGGAAGATTAATGGGACTGATTGACAGCTTGAACGCACAATAATAGTTCGTTGGCAATAAAAAAAATCCGCAATCGCGGATTTTTTTATTGCCATATTTTAAAAAACTTTTTCTTTAAAAATAAAAAAATTACTGTTATAGTAGCCGTATAACAAAATAAAAGGATGGAAAAAATGGTACAAAATTCTAATGAAAACAAAACTGTAAAGTCTTATGTAAAAACTGGCGTTGTTGCCGCACTCGTTGTCGCAGTTGCAACACTGGGAATATGGGGCATTTCTGCGTTGCGTACAAATAATGACGCATCTGTTGCCGAAGCAATTACAGAAGTTACACAAAACGCTGCCAAGGCTGGCGATTTGAACCTGGCTGTAATTCGTATGGATGCAATCCAAACAGAATCTGCTGCGTTGAAAGACTTGCGCGCACAAAAAGAAAAATATGAAAACAAATTGCGCGAAGAATTAACAAAAGACCAAAAAGAACTGGAAAAAGAAAAAGCAGAAATCGAAAAATCACAAGATGTTTTGTCGCGCGAAGCATTGCAACGCCGCGTTGTTGAATATCAAGACAAAGTGACAAAACTTCAACGCGAATTGACAGAACGCGCACAATCTGTTGAAATGTCTTATCAAAAGGCATTGAATGAAATGCAAACAAAACACTTGGACCCAATTATTGAAGGTGTTATCGCAAAGAAAAACCTGTCTTTGGTAATTGATGGACGTATGGTTCGTATGGGTGCAAATGTCGAAAGCTTGGATATCACAGATGAAGTTATCAAGGCACTAGATAAAAAAGTTTCCAAAATGAAAATGGAAAAACCAAAAGGTTTCTAAGACAAACTGTAAATAAACGCCCCCAACATTTGTTGGGGGATTTTTTATTTAAATTTAATGCGTTTATTAAACCAGCCCCCACCCCTTCATATCACCCACAAAAATTTTCAATTTTTGCGGGGCCCGATACGGGCGGTGGGTTCCCGCCTTCGCGGGAATGACGAGAGGTGTGAGGTTCGGGGCCCGATACGGGCGGTGGGAATTAGGGGAAAGAAATTACCCTGCGGGGCACTTAATACCCGCCTGCGCGGGCATGACGAAAGAAAGCGTGTGAGGGACAACAAATGGGAATGACTGTTTTTTTAAGGGCGATAAAAATCCCCCCTGTAAAAACAGGGGGAACTGTCCGTAAAATCAACCAAAACAGTTGTTTTATTCGTGACGGTCTGGGTATTTGCCGTCAATCAAATTCCTACGAACAACGTGGTGTTTTACCTTTTGCGTGCTGGTCAAAGGCAAATCTTCGGTTGTCATCGCAAAGTGTGTGACCCATTTATAACTGGCAACTTTTTTGTTTGCTTCTGCAACGGCGGCAGCCAATTTTTCCATTGTCATACCTTCTTCGACACTGAATACGCCATAGGTGACAGTCTTACCCTTGACCTGATGTTCAAACACCGCAACGTTTTTTACACCAGGGATTGTGATAAACAAGCCTTCTAGTTCATCTGGATAAACGTTTTTGCCACTGTCCAAAACAATTACTTGTTTTTTGCGGCCTGCAAAATGCAATTCGCCGTTCTTGTCCATAGAAACCATATCGCCTGTGTTAAAGAAGCCACGTTCGTCAAAGATTTCTGCGTTTGCTTCGTCATTATTCAAATAACCACCGAAAACCTGATGACCACGCAACCACAATACGCCAACGCCGTCTTCGTTTTTATCGCGAATTTCACATTCGTTGTTTAGTGTCGGGCCACCAAAGGCGAATGGGAAACGTTTTTTGGTTGGCTTTGATATGCAGATTGGACCAACAGTTTCTGTCAGACCATAACCCTGAATAAAGGTCAAGCCCAAACGTTCATAGAAGGTTTCAACCTCTGGCTTAGTTGCGGCACCGCCAGCAATCAACAAGCGTGCACGACCGCCGAACACGTCCAAGATTGGCTTTTGAACCTTGCGTACCAAGAATCCAAGCCCCAACTTTTCCAGTAATTTTTTATGCTTTAAGACAAATGATACCAATCCCCATTTCTTTTGCGCCTTGATGTTATCAATAATCTTGTTGCGGAAGACTTCCCATAAACGTGGTACCGCAGGTATAACCTGGGGACTGAATTTTTTAAAGTCTGCCATAATTTCTTTTGGATTGATTGTCGGCTGCAATAACACACCTGCGCCATAATGCAAAGTTGCCAGGACTTCAACCCCGAAACCAAAGACGTGATACATTGGTAAAAATCCATACAAACAATCACCAGGCTTTATCCATTCTGCCATCGATTCCAGCGAATTTGCACATTCGGTAATATTAAAGTGTGTTAATGGCACAACCTTTGGTACGCCAGTCGAACCAGATGTAAACGACATTGTCGCAATATCTGTTGATTCAACCGCAGCTGGTTTTAAGTCAGGATTTACACCCTTGTCTTTTTTTGTGATATCATAGAATTTGAATTTGTCTGTTTTATATACGAATGACTTTTCCGCACAAACCATACGACAATTTGTGATCGCAGTCATATTATCATATTCAAACGGTGTTAAGTTAGTATCCAGCAATAATACCGTACCCCCCAAGTACCATATCGCAAATAATGTGATTGGAAATTCAGGTATATTGTGCGACAAAATACCAATAACATCGCCTTTCTTTACGCCGGCCGCATCCAGTGATGCTGCGCGTGCTTTGACAACATTAATAAAATCTTTGTATGCAACGCCTTCGCGAACCAGATACAAATTATCTGGGTATGTTTGCGCAGTGCGTTCCAGTAATTGATACATATTCATAATAAAAAATTCCTTGTTGTTTTTATATTGGACGGTTGATATTATACCTAAAACAAACAGGATTGCAAATATGAAAATTTTAACATTAAATATTAACTCTATACGCGCACATATCGAGAGTTTTATGGATATACTGCGCAGCAGCGAATACGATGTAATTATGGTCCAAGAAATAAAAGTCGAGAATGCAAATTTCCCACATATGCTGTTTGATGAATTTGGGTACAACATCAAGGTATACGGACAAAAAAGTTGGAATGGGGTTGCGATATTTTCTAAATATTCTATCGAAGATGTCGTTATGGGATTGCCAACTTACCCTGATGTTAATGCCAGATTTATCGAATGTGTTGTTGATGGACGTGTACGGCTGATTAATACATATATGCCAAATGGCGATACTGTTGATTCGCCAAAATTTCCTTATAAATTGGAATGGATGCGCGAATTTACAAAATATATCGAACCGTATCTGAATTCACCAGAACCTGTTGTTATCGGGGGTGACTTTAATGTCGCAATCGAAGACCGCGATGTCTGGTCGCCACGAAACTATGTCGGTATCGCAATCGCTGCACCACAGGCACGCGATATTATGAATCAATGGCTGAACAGCGGTTGGGTTGACGCGTGGCGCAAACTGCACCCAGATGAAATCGATTATACTTGGTATGGATATCGTGGGCGCGATACGATTGGAAACAAACAAGGATTGCGATTGGATTATTTCTTGTGCAATAAAGTCGCCACAGAAATGATTAAAAACTGTGAAATCGATATGGAACCACGACTGGCGACAAAACCAACAGACCACTGTGGATTAATGCTGGAATTAAAATAACCTGTTCAACCGAACAGGTTTTATTTACGACCATTTATCACAGGGCAAATGTTGCGCACAGGACAATTCGCACAATCTGGGCGCAGGGCCTTGCAAGTATAACGACCATGCAAAACCATAACGTGATTTACCACAGAATGATATTTCTTCGGAATTATTTGCAACAGTTTTTGTTCGACTTTTTCGGGGGTGTTTTCTTCTGTTCCAACCCAGCCGTACCGATGTGCATTGCGGAAAACGTGCGTATCGACGCCAATGTTCGGTGCGCCCCATAAGACATTACAGATAACATTTGCTGTCTTTTGACCAATGCCAGGCAAACGCATCAATTCATCACGATTGTGATATTTGGTCGGGAAAGTATCAGTCATTCCACACGCAACCAAATGTTCTGACAGGGCGATTATATTTTTTGCCTTGTTATTAAAGAAAGATATTACACGAATGTGTTCTTTTAAACCATCCAGTCCCAGCGCAAGCATTTTTTCGGGTGTAGGCGCAACCGAAAACAATGCAGGTGTGATTTCGTTTACTTTTTTATCAGTTGCCTGTGCAGACAGTATCACAGCAACAGCAAAGTTAAATTCGTTTGTATGATATAATTCCGACCGTATCGTCATATCAACAGTCGGAATTACAGCGTCAAAATATTGTGATGGTGTCATTATTTTTGCTTTTGATATAGCGCCAATATTTCTGCGTTTTGTTGTTTCAAGATACGCAGGTTATCCAATATTGCAAACGCTTCTGGACTTAAATTCATCTGATATCGACATAGCGGTCCATTAATACATTCGCCACCATCATCATTCATATATTTGCATATATAATGACTACCCGTTTTATCAAAATGTGATGGACACCCAGGTGCTGGACATGGTATTGGAAACCGCCCTGCGGCTGGAGGTCAATCTGATCATCCCCGCATCCTTCCTCAACATCGACAACCCGGACAAAGAGACTCTTGTTGCCGGCGGTGACGTTATCATGCCGCTTATCAGGGAGAAGGGCGTTGCAATGCTTCCGATAGACAGCGAGCATTCAGCTATCTGGCAGTGTCTCAAGGGTGAGACCTTTATCGATACAGGTTGCTACAAGCATACCTGTTGCTTTGTACGCGTCACGGAAGGGGAGACCTTTATAAACCAGATAGTCCGCCGCGTCAGTT
>CALCEG010000166.1 GCA_937900435.1 uncultured Alphaproteobacteria bacterium | reverse complement strand
GGAGCAGGCATGGCAGATGCGAAGCCTGAACCCCGGCCTGGCAAGGAGCAAGATCGAGACCTTCTTTGGCAAGGATGCGGACTATGCCGCCATCCGCGCCCACCGCATCGAGCTGATGAATGCCCATGTCGAAGCCCATGGTGTGGACGAAAAGCCCGGCATCCGGGCGCTGCTGGCGCTCCTGAAGGAGAAGGGCATCCCCTGCGCCATCACCAGCTCCTCGTCCATCCCGCTGATCCGGGAGCATCTGGGGAATCTGGGACTTTTGGAGGGCTTCACCGCCCTGTGCTCCGGCAAGGATGTGCCCCATGGCAAGCCCGCCCCGGACATCTACCTGGCAGGTGCCGCCGCTCTGGGGCTGAAGCCGGAAAACTGCCTGGCCATCGAGGATTCCCCCACGGGTGCCGAGGCCGCCTGGCGCGCCGGCTGCAAGACCGTCATCGTCCCCGACCAGGATCAGCCCGACGAGCTGACCCTCTCCCGGTGCTTTGCCAAGGCCGATTCCCTGCTGGATGTGATGGAATTGCCCACAAATCACGTCCATAATCCAATGCGAATCGGGCAGTTGTCATTGAACCCGACTTTAAATCGGCTTCGCCCAAAATTAGTTTTTCCCCTAATGCTGCAACCCATCTGTTTCTTTGAACAAAATTAGTTGCAACCGGCACAAATCCAACTGGCATTTCACTGACCAACGCGCCACGTTCTAAAATTTCATAATACAGCGATTCGTTTTCCAATGGCCAAACGTAATCCACCCCACCTGCCAACACCGCAACTGTTTGTGTATTTCCAAGTGCACGCAATGCGCCACGATGTGCCGCAGTATCTGTACCAATAGCCATTCCCGATACAACTGTAATACCCGAATCCGCCAATCCTTGGGCTAAATCTGCGACAAAATTCATCCCAGTAATTGTTGCATGTCTGGTACCCACAATCGAAATCATTGGGTGGGACAAAGCATCTAAATTTCCACGCACAGAAATCACAGGCGGATGATTTTTTACATCTTTCAACCCCTTGGGATATCGAACATCATCATCTGTTATATAAGATATTCCTAACTTTTCTGCATTTTCCATCTCTCGCTTTACCGAATCACGAAAATTTACATCTGCATTCAGCGATTCTGCAGCCGCCACCACCCCACCGAATCGTTTTACCAGCGCATTATATTTTACTGGACCAATCCCAGCCGTACGCAAAATTAATAACTTATTAAATAAATCTGACATACTTATATAATATATAAAGCCCCCAGATAAATAAAGCAGAATATCTAAACAAAAACCTGCAATCCGCAGGTTTTTGTTATTATCTACTTTGTACCACCATCTAACAATGTGAATACACCTCTGTACTTAACACACGCACTAGGCACAGGCACTTTTTGCCCAGAATAATTCTCTTCAAAATATTCACAGTCCACTTTCAAAATTCCCAAACTTGTCATAAAAGAATTATACTTCGCTGTATCTTTTTCCTTTAAAGTCAACAACTGTGAACGCAACAGTTCATCAGCACTCATCGCGGCCTGCCCTTCGACCTTGCCCCCAATAAGCTTATTTCCGAACAATTCCATTGCACCAACACCAACACCAGCAGCACCAACCACAGACGCAACTGTTCCCAACGTACGCCCCTTCTTCTTGGCATCTAAAATCTGTTGCTTCAAGCTTTCATAATCAGCCCAATCCCCACATGTAACAGTCTGCCCCATTTCAAAATAGCGTGCTGGCACATTCGAAACATTAATCCTTGAATCCATCGACTTTAACGCTGTCTTAACGAAACAAGTATTGTTTTCTGGTTCTTCTGTATCTTCAATCATTGTTGCATAATTACTTGTATCACTGTACCGCGATGCCCAAACAAAAGTATTACCAACTCCAATATTATTGCTGACACAGGCTAATCTCTCTTTTTCACGCAAATCCTTCTGTACAGACAGGGTTTCATCAGAATTTAAGTTTAAATCAGCCTCTACATTATCTGCCTTGACGCTTGATTTACTAACAACCTCTGTATCTGGTGTCAATGTTGCAATTTGTGTCTTAGAAGCAACCCCTGCCCTTGGTGCAGCACGCATCTGATCAGCCATAGACTTTCTAGGCGAAGCAACCGCAAAAGCATCATTACAAACAGCTGCAGTCAATACAGAAAATAATAAAACTAATTTATTCATATTCTCTTTCCTATCTTCTTAGAACGATTATACCACAAAAAGTCGCAAAAATAAAGTCAAAAAACCGACAAGCACCCCCAGATTATTATTTTTTCCACCGCCATTCTATTTTCGATTCGTTCCTTGTAATTATTCGCCTAATATTTTCGCGATGTCGCCACATACACAACAAACCAATCGCCAAGAAAGCCCAACCAATATTGACACTAATAACAAACCCCAGAATTGGTATCAAACAAAACACAACAGTTGCACCCAACGAAGAAATCCCAGAATACAATGCAACCAACAGCCATTCAACCGCACAAACAACAAAAGACAATGGTGATACCGCCAACAACACGCCAAACAACGAAGAAATCCCCTTGCCGCCTTTAAACCCCAACCAAATTGGATAACAATGTCCGACAATCGCAACAAATCCGCACCACGCAGCGAAAGCATTACCTGCGATATGTCGACCTATACATACCGCAATTATCGCCTTTAACATATCCAACAACCAAACCAGCCCAGCCATACGCAATCCGCCAACACGCATAACATTTGTTGCGCCGATATTACCACTACCAACCTTTCTTAAATCGCCCTTGCCTGCTAATTTCGTCAGCAACAATCCCATCGGGACACTGCCCAACAAATAAGATACTAAAACCCCAATTAAATAGTTCATGTTATTTTTCCTTGATTTTATATTTGTTTCTTATAAAATATCAAAATCAAAACAAAAATAAAAGGAAAATAACGTGGCAAATCATAAGTCATCTAAAAAAAGAATTTTGGTTTCGGCCAAAAAGAACGCGATAAATACTGCACGCCGCAGCGCGGTTAAAACTGCGACCAAGAAAGCAATTGTTGCCATCACATCTGGCGATAAAGAGGCAGCAGTTGTTGCAACACGCAGTGCAGAAAGCAAAATCATGAAGGCAGCAGGCAAAGTAATGCCAAAAAAACGTGCTGCACGCAAGATTTCGCGTTTGGCCAAGAAAGTTTCCAAAATGGCTTAAATTATAAAAAGATAAAAAATTCCCCAATCGGGGAATTTTTTTTACCCCCCTTCAGTGAGAAATAATTAAATAGAATGATATAGATAAAAGAAAATCGGGAATCGTAGTGTACATAACGCTACATGAGATTCCCGATTTGCTTTTAGATATGTTATTATATTTAATTTTAATGTATTTAATTTAAAGGTGCGCCCCAGTTCTGTTGAATCCCCCTCTCCACATCCATTGGGCTGACCAAAACCTGTGGGGTCAAGATAACAACCAATACTTCACGCGTAGCTGAGGTTTCGCGCGAACCAGACAACGCCATAAAATCAGGATCGCCCAAACCATAACGTGTATCTTCGTTCGTTTGTTTTTCAAATCCAGACAAAACTAACATCTGACCTGATTCCATAATAATTTCTTGCATAAAACTACGTTCTTCTACTTCTGGTAATTGCAAGGTCACTTCGCCAATCGTCTGGGTCGACATACGCAACAATTCGCGTACAGACATACGGAACAGCAACAAAATCTTGCCATTTTCCAAAACATTTGGCAATAATTGCATTGTAAAGCCCGTTTCCAAATCGTCTTGGTCAACAGTACTGGATTCAACCGTTGTAAAATTACGAGACTCAAATCGTTTTATATAACCTGTTGTACGCGTATTGCTGACTGGCGCAACACGATTAGAACGTGTTGTTACGCCAACATTTGTAACCAACGAAACTTTACCTTGTTTGGCCAACGCTTGAATCAATGCGGCACTGCCTGCAACCCCAGACAAAGAACCATTCATAATCTGATCTTGGGTATATGCACCTTCGACCAAACTACCATTTTCCATATGTGTTGCGCCAGTTAACGCAGATACAGCATTCGACAAGACGGCAATATTCATTGAACTAGCCTCGGTTGATGCTAAATTATTTTTTGGATTCGCAACAATATTCAAACCCGACGCAGAATTAATCGCCGCTGCTAAATTCAAACCAAACGCCGTATCATTTGACAATGTAACTTGCAAAACCTTGACATCAATCGTAACCAGTTGACTTAACCGCTTGTTCTGACGTTCAATATAATCGCCGACGCGCGCCAAGACCGATGGCGATGCGGTTACAGTAATTGTACCCAAACTGCGTGATACGGTAAAATCAGCATTACTACTTTTACCCAATATAGAGGCGATTGCACTTTCAACCTCGTCCCATTCTTTCAAGGTTGATTCCAAAGAAACCTCGTTTGAGTTATCTGTTGACACAGACGTCTGATACGCTACTTCAGTTCCTAGGGCATACAATGTAAATGTACGCGTTTCTGTTTCATAAAAAACGATTGAACTTTTATCATAATACCACAATAAATCCAGATCCGTTGCAACCTGAGACAACAAACCAGACAATTTCCCAGTATATGCAACATTTACTTGATTTCTAAGCTTATCCGCAGAAACCTGACCATCTATTTTTACTGGGATACCAGTTATAGAATAAATATCATTTGCCAACACCTGCAAAGACACTGGCTGATTCAACAAAATAGTAATTCCTGTATCCGTCTCAAATTCCGCTGGCAAATTATTACGATGTTCCAAGACAACAGACTTGTTTCCCAACCAAACACCTTCGGACACCGAAACGGTATCACCGCTTGCAACCTTGGCACGCGGATTTTTTGCCATTTCGAACGCATCGTATGCATTTACAAAGTCCTGGTCAACTGTTGCCGCAACCTTGGCAGACTCACGCTTTGCGCAACCTGTAATTACAACCAACCCTAAAACACATACGGCAAAAATCTTTAGCGTCTTTATCATATTATTATCTCCTAGGCATATATGTTAAGAATTATTCTTCAACCGTAGAAATTACCAAAACCCTATTTCCTTTGTAAAACTTCGCATATGGCACAGGTGTCGCACGTCCAAAATTACGCACCAATGCCGCTGCGACATCAACAAAGCGTCCTTTGAACACTGCGCTTGCCTCGATTGGGTATTCGCGTGGTGTTGTCCAAACCAAATCCCAACCTTCTTTGTCTGCCCATGTTTTCAAGACTTCGCGCAGGGTTTGTCCATTTACGACCACCCAAGAACGAACTTGGTCTTTCACAACGATTGGGGCTTCTGCATCTGCAGATACATCAACCGCAACCTCTATTTCTTCTTGTGATGTTGACGTTTCTGTTTCTACATCCATTGCGAAATCTGTCGTTTCGTCTTCCACAGTTTTACCATTACCATTAATCGCGACAATGACCCCATTTTCTAAAACCACTTCACTTTCATACGAAGACACAACTATTCTGGCCCCAGAATCAGCAACAGTAACAACAACACTACCATCTGCAGACGTCGCAACCGTATTTCCGTCTTGCTGCGTAATCTGACTTGTTCCATTTACAGACACCGCCCCTGTACCAGACACTGTTACGCTACCATCACCCATTGACACAACAACATTTTTTCCATCTGTTGTAACAATCGCAACACCATTATCCAAGACAACTTTTTTTACATCTGTCGCTGAACCAAAATTTGTATTCATATTATTTCTTAGCGCAAACGCATTATAATCGTCGCCCCCACTGCAAACCCTGCGTCCACTGCGCGACACTGCCAAAACATTACCACCATCATCTTCCAAGACCTCGCGATGAAGTAATGGCATTTCTGTACCCGACAAACATTCGTCATCAAAGCCAACAGGAATCTGCGTTCCATGCAACATATTTGCACCACCAGACCAACCACCAAAGCCGCCACGCGCACCAATATTAAAATTATTTTCAACAACTAAATCATCACCTATTTTCGAAACAATACGAATATTATCATCTTGTTGTTTTACCTTTGGATTTCCATTACATCCGACTTCTACATCTGCCTCTGACCCGATTAATGGCCAGGCAGGTATTTGTTCTTGCTCTACAAAAATTTCTTCTACGGGGATTATTTCTTGGTCATAAAAAACCTCTGACGTAACGATTTGCTTTAAATTATCAGACGCAAAACAATAGCCTGCAGCAGTTGCAAACATAGCAAAAATCAATATCTTACGGAACATAAGCACCTTCCTTTTCTTCCTTCTTTAATAATTATTATAACAATTTGACCGAATCTGTGCAAGGGCTAAAAACAAGCAATAACAAAACAAAAGATATAAAAATCTGCGAATCGATAAAATTATGTTATACTATCTATCAAATCACACAAACAACCAAGGAAGATATTATGCAAACAACCATCATTTTTATATTATTAGCGCTGATAACAACATCTATCATTGTATTGGCATTTCACACATATCGCGCCAATATTCGCATAACAAATATAAACAAGACCCTTGAACATCAATACAACCTGTTGGTAAAAATACAATCCATATTAAAAAACAAGTCCGCTACAAACGCGGTCGCCGAACACGCAGAAATGATATACCAAGACCTGTTGCAAAATTTGATTCCGATTATGGCCGCCATTGACATAATGCCACGCAACACCCCTGAACACGCATTGTGGCGTGCAATTGGCGGTATTATGGATGAATACGCCAAGAATCCATTTGCGCTTGAAAAATTACGTCGCGCAATAAAACTAGATTCCGAAGTTGTCCGTAATATCGATAACTACATTCGCCGCGCTGATAACTTTCTGCATCACCTAAGCACAACCGAAACAGACGGTCTGTTATCTTCGACATTTACAGACGGTCTGTTGGGACAATCTTTGACATTTTTCGCCCAGGCAAAACAACTTGCGAACCAAAGCGATTAAACGTATGCAAAAATTATCAGAACAACTTATTCGTGAAATATCCGCCACACGCCAAGAACCACAATGGCTGCTGGAATGGCGTCTTGACGCGTACAAAAAATGGCAATCAATGACCGCACCAGATTGGGCTGAATTAAAAATCCCAGAAATAGACTACAACAATTTCGACTACTATAATGCCCCCACACAAATAGACAATTCTGATTTAGAAAAAATATACGATAAAATGGGATTACCGCCCAGCGAAAAACAAGCCTTGATGGGTATGGCGACAGATACTGTTATCGACAGCCGCTCTGTTCATACATCATATCAATCAGAATTAAAAAAACTGGGGATAATATTTTTACCGTTTTCTGACGCTGTACAACAACACCCAGACCTTGTAAAAAAACATCTGGGCAGCGTTGTGTCCAGTACTGACAATTATTACGCAGCATTAAATGCCGCGGTCTTTTCAGACGGTACGTTTGTATACATTCCACCACACACAAAATGTCCAATTGATTTAGCCAGTTATTTCAGAATAGAAACTGCTAAAATCGCACAATTTGAACGCACATTGATTATCGCAGACACTGGCGCCGAATTAACATATATGGAAGGTTGCAGTGCCCCACGCCGTCCAAATCATCAATTACACAGTGGCGTTGTTGAAATTATTGTTCAATCAGACGCGACCGTAAAATACGCAACCGTTCAAAATTGGTATTCAGGCAAATTTGACGGCGACAAAAACACCGGGGGCATCTTAAATTTTGTTACCAAACGTGGCCGCTGCGCAGAAAACGCAAAACTGTTATGGACCCAGATGGAAATAGGTTCTGCATTGACTTGGAAATACCCATCAACAATTCTGGCAGGCAAAAATTCTTTTAGTGATTTTTATTCATTATCAATAACACGCGATGGGCAAATGGCGGATACTGGCACCAAGATGATTCATATTGGCGACAACAGCACATCAAACATCGTTTCATACGGTGTTGCAACCGATTATTCCACACAAACATTTCGCAGTCTAGTTTCTTTTTCTGGCAACAACTGCAAGTGCGCTTCAAAATGCGACAGTAAAATCATCGGCGAACACGCATCCGCAAACACACTGCCACACATTATACACAGTGGCGAAAACAACCAAATTTCACACGAAGCGACCACTGGTGCCGTTGACTCTGCCACCCTAACCTATCTTAATATGGCCGGCATCGAAACAGACACAGCCATCGCCTTAATAATTGGCGCAGCAGCAACCCCAGTATTATCAAGACTTCCCATGGAATTTTTAGTTGAATCTAAACAATTAATTCAAATGGCACTATCAAAGGATTAATAAATGCTAATTATTGAAAACTTATCCGTAAATTTTGGCGACACAGAATTATTGCACAACATAAACCTAACCGTAAAACCAGGTGCACGTCATTTATTGTCAGGACACAACGGTTCCGGGAAATCAAGTCTGGCACGCACAATCGCAGGTGATTCAGAATACACAATTACATCCGGCAAAATCATCTTTAACGACACAGATATAACCAACGAAAACGCAACAAGACGCGCCTTGCTGGGGATTTTTCTGGGCGCGCAACACGTTCCCGAAATTGCCGGTTTATCTGTTTTAAGTTTTTTAAAACATTCGTGCATTGCACACACACACTTTCAAACTGGACGCGACCTGTCAATGGGGGAATTTTTAGAGAACCTTGAAATCAATCGTACAAAATTAAATATCCCACGCGAATGGTTAAACCGCAGTATGAACGTTGGATTTTCTGGTGGCGAACGCAAACGGCTGATGTTATTACAATTATTAATGACAAAACCCACATTGGCGATTCTTGACGAACCAGATTCTGGCGCAGACGCATCAACCCAAAAATTAATTGCAGACACAATCGCATCTATGCCAAACACAACATTTTTATTTATCAGCCACCAATCCGCATTTACAGATTTAATATCACCAACAGATACAACCACTTTATCTGGCGGTAAAATTGTGATAAAATAAAACATACACAAAAGGAAACAAAATGAAAGAAACAACAAACATAAAACTTTCCAAGTGGGTATTTTGGCAACCATTAAAATTTTCAGCACTGCTGTTTTTGACAGTCAGTATTTTAACATTTCTTTACAGCGGATTTTTTGCATTACGCGGCACATCCGCACCGATGACACCTTTTGCGATACTTTTAATTTTCGTATTAATTTATTGCATTGCAAGGCTAATAAAAAAACTACCTTCATCAGAAATGGACAGGACGTCATTTATCGCGATACATAATGCGCAAAAAACAGTATACTTTTTCTGTATTTTATTATCATCAATATTCTTTATAGACAACACCCGCGAATTAATCACATCTTTACTATTTATGCAAACAGCACCTTCACCTTCTACAATAATACTATTAACTATTTTGACCATCTTTTTCTTGTATACTCTGGGGTTAGCGTTTTCTAACCTATACGCAGAATTCCGCCGCATAAAAAAACTTGGGATACCAACATATAAAATTATTTTAAGTATACCATTTGGGTTTTCTGCGTTATGGATTCCTGGGTATTTCATCGCGGATAACGACGCAAAAAAAACATTACCTGGGATACAAACAAAATGGTACCAAAACTTTACAAAATGGGTTATATCCAACGCAAAAAATTGCATAATTTCATTTATTGTAATCAACATAATTTTTACATTGATTTTCAACATTAACGCTGCATTATTAACAACATCATTCGCATTATTATTCGGAATATGGCTGCAACAAGTTGGTCAAAAAAAATTCACCCAGAACATTCATCGCGCATACACAAATATGGCAATCATCACAAACATCGCCATAATTTTAGCGGTTGTACTTTTTAGTTTAATCGCACCCGAAGTCGCACCAGATGCACAAATAAACATTACAGAAACCGCAACAACACTTACCCAGGGATTACCACAATGAATAAACTACTAATATTTGTCGGTCTTATATTATCTTTATGGTTTGGTCGTTCTATTATAATACCAATACTTATTGCAGCATTTTTATGGTATTTAATGAACGCGATATCCGATTATTATCGCAGGATATTCCCAACCCCAGACTCACCACAATTCGGAAAAAAATTGTGGCAAATTACATTTGATTGGCTGTCATACATCGGTACACTTATCACCGTATTTTTAGTATGCTATCTATTCATTACACAAATCCGCCCAATGTTTTCAGAACTGCTAACCGCCCTGCCTGCATTACAAGACAAGTTAGTTGCATTCGGAACATATTTATCAAATTCTGTTGGCATAAAATTCGATGCTAATATGATACCTAACATAACAAAGATTGCTGCAAACATCGGTTCATCTATTGCGGGTCTTGCCGCATCAATGGGAATGGTTTTTGTGTATATGATATTTATGTTTGTCGAACAAAGCACATTCAATCAAAAATTCAACGCAATGTTCCCTGGCAAACGTCAATCCAAGAAAATCCGTTATATAATCGACAGTATTGATACCAATATGAAGAAATATCTATTCGTCAAAACCGCAATATCTGGCGTTACTGGTATCGCATCTTATATATGGTTACAGCTTATCGGCATAGAATTTGCAGGTGTATGGGCATTTATTGTTTTTATCACCAGTTACATTCCAACAATTGGTGCAATTATCGCGTGCAGTTTACCAATTTTATATTCGTTGGTATCTGCCCCATCATTACAACAACCGATATTAACCGCGGTCGGGCTTATCGGATTACAAATACTATTTGGAAATATAATAGAACCAAAACTAACTGGCAAGACATTAAATTTATCAACCCTTGCCATTTTAATAAATCTGGTATTTTGGGGAATGATATGGGGTGTTGCTGGTATGTTTTTCAGCGTACCAATGTTGGTTGCAATATACATCGTATGCGCACAATTTGATTCAACACGACCAATTGCAATACTGCTGTCTGCAGACGGCAACATACCCGACAAAAACGAAGACTAAAAAACGTTCTATACGCATAAAAACCGGTCTTTTTTCTGCTAAGACCGGTTTATTATTGCGATTGCATTTTCCAGTATTACCCGCGCAGATTCAGAATCTAATTTTTCTTTTAAATCGCGCACTCTAACCCGCCCCATTTCTTCTTGGGCAGCAACAGAGGTTAAATTCTCTTCTAGCATACAAATCGGCAAATCTGTTTTTTCAGATAATTTTTTCACAAAATCTTTGACCGCCAATGTTGTCTCAGATTCCGTTCCATCTTCACGCACAGGCAACCCAACAACAATTCCAACAACCGCTTCTGCCTGTGCAACTTCTGCGATACGAACTGCGTGATTTTCTTGCTTTGGCTTAAAACTTAATACAGGCCGCACAAAAACAAATTGTCGCGTTTCATCAGACACTGCAACACCAATACGTCTTGCCCCCCAATCAACTCCCAAAACACGTCCTGTACGCGGAAAAGTCTTGAAATCTTGTAAAATCATAGTATAATTCCTTTACTTTACAAATATAGGATTGAAAATGGCATTTAGCAAGCAACAATTACAAAAATTCGCTGATTTAATACAGATTGAAATTACCCCAGAAGAAATGGAACGTATGAACATAGATTCTGTTATTGAATGGCTAGATAAATTAAAGCAAATCGACACAACTGGTGTAAAACCATTATTAAACCCGTCTGAGCATAAATTACCACTACGTCCTGACGTTGTAACAGACGGCAACATTCGTGATTTAGTTTTGGCAAACACACCTGACAACGCTGGCACTTCACGTGGCTATTTCGCAGTACCAAAAATTATGGACGGTGAATAAACCAAGGACACAAAGATATGAAACAGACGATAAAAACACAAGATTCTATAACACCACTGGACGCACGTTTTGATAGATGTTCGCCCAAATACGCGGTTATGCAACTTGAAACATATCATTCTGCTAATATGAAAATAATTGCTTGTATCAGTGCCCCAACTGGTAAATTCTCGTACAACATTGGTGCAAATGTAAACATACAACCCAGAATACACGTAAACAACTGGTGTTATCTTACAAACATCATACCAACGAAATTCTTAAACAATTTTTTAACAAACCAAAGATAGGCAACCTATGATAAACTTGACCTTAACTGAAAGCTTACAAAAATTAAACAACCGCGAAATTTCTGCGGTTGAATTAACGCGCGCATATCTGGACCGCATTGAAAAATACGGTGCTGATTTAAATTGTTATATCACAACCACCCCAGAACGCGCAATGGCAGACGCTGCTGCATCTGATGCACGTCGCGCCGCTGGCGAAACATTAGCACTTGATGGTATTCCAATCGCCATGAAAGACTTGTTCGCGACACGCGGCATTCGCACAACTGCTGCATCACGCATACTTGAAAACTTTGTCCCAGAATATGAATCTACAATTTCACAAAAATTCATTGATGCCGGCACAACTTTACTAGGCAAGGCAAACCTTGATGAATTCGCAATGGGCACTTTCAGCAAGACCAGTTTCTTTGGTGCGCCTGTCAATCCTTGGCAACTTGAAAAACGTTTAACCGCAGGCGGCTCATCAGGCGGCTCAACATCTGCTGTTGCTGGCGGACTTGCATTGGCCGCAACAGGTACAGACACTGGCGGCTCAATTCGTTTCCCTGCATCTATCACAGGTCTGGTTGGCGTAAAGCCAACATATGGTCTATGTTCACGTTGGGGCTGTATTGCGTTTGCATCCAGTCTGGACACCCCTGGTCCAATAACACGCACCGTTGACGATGCGGCGCTGGTTTTATCTGTAATGGCTGGCCACGATCCAAAAGATTCAACATCGTGCGAATCGAATTTCACTTGCAATGAACCATTATCGCCTATCCTTGGCAACGGTAAAAAATTACGCATCGGTATCATTCGCGAATTTTTAAACGTTGAAGTTTCACCAGATATGAAATCTGCATTTGAAAAACGTATTGCCGACCTTAAATCCATGGGCGCAGAAATAGTCGAAGTTTCAATTCCAAACATCTTGGACGCATTGGCGGCATATCACATAATCGCCCCGGCCGAGGCTTCATCAAACCTTGCCCGTTATGACGGTATGCGCTATGGTCTGCGTGTCGAAGGCAAAGACATCTATGACACATACAAAAAGACACGCGCCGCTGGCTTTGGCGACGAAGTAAAACGTCGTGTAATTGTTGGCACTGCTGTTTTATCCAGCGAATCGTATGATGTATACTTTATGCAGGCAGCACGCGTCCGCCGTATGATTGCCGACAGTTTCAACAGCGCCTTTGAACAGTGCGATTTAATTGTATGTCCATCTGGCGCAGGCACTGCAATGCCATTGGACTCTGATTTAACACCATTGGAATATTACGCACTGGATTTATTTACCGTTGCGATGAATCTGGCTGGAATCCCAGCATGCACTGTACCATGCGGTCTGGCACAGAACGGTCTGCCACTGGGTATGCAGGTCGTTGGCAAACGTTTTGATGATATGCGTGTATTACAGTTGGCAAAACACATTGAAACAGCTGCCGCCGTTGACAATCGTCCAACAACAATAATAATGGGGAAATAAAAAATGACCGTAAAAACGGCCCCATTAAAAAAACTGGTGGCTAGGGACGGAATCGAACCGCCGACACAGGGATTTTCAGTCCCTTGCTCTACCAACTGAGCTACCTAGCCAACGCGAAAGCAATAATAAGATACAAAAAATAAAAAATCAAGGGAAAAAGATAAAATGTTTACAATAAAAGGCAAAACAACAGATTGGGAAGTAGTAATCGGTCTTGAAACACACATCGAAGTACTATCAAAATCAAAATTATTCAGCGGCGCATCCGCGGACTACAACCCGTCTGTATCCCCAAATACTCAGGTATCAATGATTGACGTTGCAATGCCCGGAATGTTGCCAGTACTAAACGAACATTGCGTTGAACAGGCGATTAAATTTGGTTTGGGCATCAATGCAGAAATATCGCGCACCAGCCGCTTTGCCCGTAAACAGTACTTTTACCCTGACCTGCCCCAAGGCTATCAGATTTCACAACCTGCGGATGAACCGCCTGTTGTTGGACGTGGCTGGGTTGAAATTATGGGCGACGACGGCAACCCAAAAAAGATTTTAATCGAACGTGCACATATGGAACAAGACGCTGCAAAAAACAAACACGACATACATCCAACAAAATCATTTGTAGACTTCAATCGTACTGGAGTTATGTTGCTGGAAATCGTCACATTCTTGGACACAAAAAACCCAGAAAACAATTCTTATATTTCTTCCCCAGACGAAGCGGAACGCTATCTGCGTGCGATTCGTGAAATTGCACGCGCACTGGGTGTATCCAAGGCAAATATGGAAGAAGGCTCTATGCGTGCAGACGTAAACGTATCTGTTCGTCCTGTTGGCTCAACAGAATTCCGCACACGCACAGAAACAAAAAATATGGTATCATTTAAATTCATCAAATCTGCAATCGAATACGAAGCTCGCCGTCAAATCGAAATTTACGAAAACGGTGGCACTGTATCTCAGGACACTATGCGCTATCACCAAGATGATGGGACTACATCTGTTGCGCGCAGCAAAGAAGACGCACTGGAATATCGCTATTTCCCAGACCCAGATTTATTACCAATCGAAATATCAGATGAACAAATCGAACGTATTCGTTCAACTATGCCTGAATTACCATCACAAACTCGCACGCGCTATACAGCAGAATTCGGACTGTCTGAATATGACGCCACACGTTTAACAGAAACGGTTGACATATCACGCTGGTATGATTGTGCTGTTGGCGGTAATATAAAACGCGCAAAACCAATCGCAAACTGGATGATAAGCGAACTATTCGCCCACCCAGAAAACTGGGACGAAAAAAACGAAAAATCAGGCATTGTTGATGAAATGCGCATAATTACACCATCTGATTTAGCAGAACTGGTCGATATGATTTCCAGCAATGAAATCAATGGGAAACAAGCCAAAGAAATCTTTATCAAAATGCTGGACGGTGAAAGTGGCACGCCACACGAAATCGCAGATAAATTTGGCATGAAACAAATAACAGATACTGGCGCAATTGAATCCGCTGTTGATTCTGTTATTGCCGCCAACCCTGCACAAGTCGAACAATATAAATCAGGCAAAACAGGTTTACTTGGGTTCTTTGTCGGCAACGTTATGAAGGCAACAGGTGGTAAAGCCAACCCAGCAGTCGTAAACGAAATTTTACAGAAAAAGTTAGCCTAAAACGAAAGGAAAAACAATGAGTAACAAAATTAAAATCCTAACAATAATTGAAAACGACCCAATCACTGGTGTCAAATACGGCGAAAAAGAAATCTTTCTGGACGAAATAAAGATGTTATTCAACACAGAAAAACACAAACAAAAAACACAACGTGCAAAAGCAACCGCACACATAAAACAACGGTAAAAAAATGTATAACTTTTTGCGCCTATACCGCGAAATGAAATACTTTGAAGCAAATTCAAAAATCAACTATCGTTTAAAACGATTACAGTATCAGTATGCTTTACGCGCACGAAACATCGCACAAAAACACAAACAAAATATGTTATACAAACGAACAAGACAAAAATAAAATGCAAAACATACAAAAATTCTTTATTCAAACCTTTGGCTGTCAAATGAATGTTTATGACGGATGGCGTATCGCAACAATGCTGGAACACCATGGAATGGTGCGTACAGACAATGTTGCTGACGCTGACATTATCATATTAAACACTTGCGCTGTTCGTGCCAAGGCAACCGATAAAGTATTTTCTGCATTGGGGCGTATTCGTCGCGCCAAAAAGCCCACTGCCCTGTTCGGGATTGTTGGTTGTGTTGCACGCGAATCTGGTGCAGATGCGTTTCGCAGAATCCCAGATTTAAATTTTGTTCTTGGCCCACAAAGTTATCATAAATTACCTGAAATTTTTAAAAACCCCGATTCAAAATTATTAAATATTGATTTAGGTGGTTTGGAAAAATTTGACGAATTACCACAAATGGAACGCAGTCCACGCGTTGCATATATCCCAATCCAAGAAGGTTGCAATCATTGTTGCACATACTGCATTGTTCCATACACACGCGGTCGCGAAATATCACGCGCATACGACGATGTGATTCGCGAAACTATTCACGCCGCAAAAACAGGCGCAATTGAAATTTGTTTCCTGGGTCAAAATGTAAACGGATACAAATACACAGACAAAAACGGACAAATATATCGCCTGTCTGACCTGATACGCGAATCAGCAAAAATCCCAGAAATAATGCGTATACGCTTTACATCCAGTTATCCAACTGAAATGACAGACGACCTGATTGAAATGTTCGCAACCGAACCAAAACTGTTGCCGTTTTTAAATATGCCAATTCAAAGTGGTTCACAAAACATATTAAATAAAATGAACCGTCCATACACATTGGAATTATATTGCGACATAATCAAGAAACTAAAAATTGCCCGTCCCGACATTCAAATTTCATCTGATTTCATCGTTGGTTTCCCAAACGAATCAGACGAAGATTTCGCAGAAACAATGCGTATAGCCAACGAAATTAAATACATAAATTCGTACTCTTTCAAATATTCGCCACGTCCACATACCGCTGCTGCGATAATGAAAAACCAAGTCCCGGAAAACATCAAGGCAGACCGATTAGCAAAACTTGATTCTTGTCTAAATGAAATACAACGCGCATTTAACGAAAGTTGCATCGACCAAACACTGCCTTGTTTACTAGAAGGCCCAGACAAAACAGGAAAACACTTAATTTATCGCACACCATATATGCAACAATGCATCGTTTCGGCTTGCGACAACGCGCCTGCAATGGCTGACATTCAAATAACCGCCGCAAACAAAGCATCATTGCGTGGAAAAATAATAAGTTAAAATTCTATATTAAAGCCTACAGAAATTTGACCAGAAAATTTATCACACACACGCACAGCGGACAGTTCTATATTACCACCAACCAAATCCATAATTGACCAAAACTGTCCAAAGACAGATGCGACTATTTCATTATCAGAACCAACAACACGCGCACCATATTTATATCGCAACCCCATAGTTTCGTGCGTATACAACATTTCTGCACCACCTCTGAAACGAACTTTCGAATCACGATAATTTTCTACGTTAAAGACTGTAAAATCAGCACCAACAAATGGCGACACAGACACAAAATCATTCAAGAAAATTTTATACCCCATATCTGCGACCATAAACCCAGAACGCGCCGATGGATTATTATAAACCGCACCATCATACAAAACATCACCCACATCAAATTTCGTCATATTATAAGCAATCTTTGCATCCACAAACACCCCCTTCCACACAACACCTGTCAATCCCAATTCAACACCATAGGTCTTTGCATCAAAAGAATCTAAATCAGACACATAATCTAAATATGCAACCTGCCCACCAACAAACAATGAAAATTTATCATTATCAAAAACAACAAAATCTAAATCCAAACCATATATTCCGAAATCACTATCAAACACTCCAAACGCGCTAACCCCACTTTCTGTATGATTGTATTTATTTTTATTTACAGCATTTAAAACCTTAATTGGATAGATTAATTTTTCATAATTAAACAAAACCGATTCGTTCATTACATTGTAAACATCCGCAAGACTATCTGCCGAATTAATTTTATCCATCAATTCATTATTTGTTTCCGCTGCATCTAAATTTTCTAAAAACTCACTAGTGTCTTCATCAAACACCTTTTTATAATCTTCTTCTTTATTTTGTTCGACATATAACTTTCCATCGCGCACATACGCGGTACTAGAATACAAACCATCTTGATTATCAACACGCAAAAACACTTGTGCATTTCCATCAATATTATCCAGCAAAACATTATCAACCAAACCCGACAAATCGTCTAATTCTATTATAATCACGCCATCCAATGACAAATTCAAATTTCTTAGAACCGACAATGTCGCACCACGAAAATCCAACACCGCGTTTTTAACAGATATACTTTTCGCCCCCACAGCAAAATCTGTTAATTTTGCAAACTCGATTCCATCTTTAACATCTTGAATAATCAAACCATAACTAACATTAAAATCGATTAGATTAAAATCATTCGTTTCAGATATAACCTGGTAAACATTTGCATCACTACTTAAATAAAAATTAGACCGCAAATCCCCAGTATTTTTGATAAACAAATCTGCAGAATCTAAAAACACATCGGCATCAATTTTTCCATAATTTTCTATCAGCAAATTATTTTCTATGATTAAATTTCCATTTTTAATCCAGGTTCCAGCTTCGACAATCGCATCTTCAGACAGATATACATCTTCGCCAAAATTTGGATTTATTAAAACCTGCGCATTTACCGAAGACACGCCCAGGCAAAACAATAAAAAGGAAATTTTCGTTTTCATAAAAAAATCATAGCACAAGATTTTTTTCTTAGAAACAAAAAAATCCCCACAATGTAATTCACACTGTGGGAATCAGACACCTAAAAAACTATAACAGAGAAGTAGTACAAATTATTTTTCTAACTTACCCCAGCCTGCCTTGTATCCGCCATCACGTTCCAGATAAATATTCGCCCCCTGTAATTGCGATGCGGTTACACCTTGCAACATATAAGTCTGTTCCAAGCGGCCACTTTTTCCTGTCTGCAACATTGGCATATCCATACTCAATTTTTTTGCGTTGCTGCAACATCTGGCGTCGTTATGACATGAACCGCATTGATAAACCTTTACATGATACGGCACACCTGGACGCATATCTTTTAAATCAACCTTCATTTTCAAACCGTTGTCAGTCTGATGAAATTTGATATACCCCATTTTAGATTCCCCGCCATTACTGCTGTGAGTATACATTTTTGCATATAAATTCTTGTCAACCATCATATTTTCTTGTGGTTGATAAACAATGATTGCTTCTGTTTCAACAAATTCTTCAACAGGCTGTGCATAATGCACCATTTTCTTTTTGTGGTGGTTTTTTGCAGGACATCCTGTACAGCCGCTTAACAACGCGACTGCTGCCACAGCAGACACACCAACAAACACTTTTTTTGCTAGGTTATTCATTATATTCTCCTTTTTTTGTTCCTTGCGGTTACAACAATTATTATATCGTATATATTTTATTTTTGCGCTAGGTTTGATTGCCTATTTTTCCCAGATTTACTGCGTATACAGACGAAAACCATCCTATTGAAAAACACGACACATATACGATAATCTTTCAATCGCAACAAGGAGAAAAAAATGTACGAACTGATACAAAAATTAATCGCATTTAAATATGCATGTAAATTAAATCACTGGTCCACAGACAAATATTCATCACATTTATTATTCGACAGATTAACTGGCGACATTGACACATGGGTTGACGAGATAGCCGAAACATACTTTATGGCCCAAGACAAAAAATCAGCATTCAAGTCTGACATTCTAAACCCAAAGTTAATAGAACGCGATTTAGTAAAATCTTGTGAACGTATAATATCATTGCTTGAAGAAATCCAAACATCAAACCAAACAAACGAAGGACTAAATTCTTTGCTTAGCGGTATCGAACAAGGATTTTTGAACAAACTGGCACTTGCAAAACTAGTATAAAACAAAAAAACCGCGTTAATACGCGTTTTTTTTAAACTAAATCCTCTTGTAAAAAAACGCCCTTGCGGGCGTTTCTTTGTTTAGAACATAAATCTAATACCGACATCTGCACCAACATTATGTAATCCAGATTCGATATCTACATATGTATAGCGCGCAGCAACATCAACTGCAAAACTTTCCATATCAAATGTCAGCCCCATTGTTCCCATCGCAGAGAAACGAGTTTTATCAGCACTGTTATACGGTACTAATTCACCCGAACGTTCAACTGTTGTAAACGCAACACCTGCGCCCATACCAACAAAAGGACGAACCATTTCATAAGAACTAAATTCCCAATAACTGTTCCACAACAATGTTTGCATTTTTGCCTTTACATCAACTGCACCGGCTGTCATACCAAAATTTTCTTGGTCTGATAATTTACCATAATAAGACCATTCAACTTCGGAACGAACTGTATCACAAATTTCCAAACCCATTGCTGCACGACCTTGGAAAATAAAGTCTGTCATAGACTCTTTGTTCCCATCATATTTATAATTCAGGTTTGTGTAACTCATACCGCCTCTCAGACCAACGTATGGGTCCATTCCCCACATTTGCCAACTACTACCCTGACTTGGGTGATTGATGCCTGCAAATGCTGGGCACGCTAATAATACTGCCATTGTTGAAACTGCTAACTTTTTCATAATGTCTCCTTTTTTATTTTTTTATATAATAATATAGAGAAAAAAGGAGAATTAAAAATGGGAGAAGGGAACTATATTACTTTAGCGTTAAATTTATTAATAATACTCCCCGTTGCTACTGGTGTTATCGTAGGATTTGCTAAGGGAGCATCGCGTTCGTTTTTATCTCTAATTTTGATTGGAGTTGCAGTAATCGCGTCGTTTCTTTCGTGTGGCGCGCTTTTAGAAGTAGTTAAGGATATAGAAATTAACGGTCAAACCATTAGAGATGCGATAACTACGGCGTTAATATCTTCAGAACTACCGGAATCGGTGGTTAATGTTGCGTTAAACGCAATATTCTCGGTTGCTAAAACGTTAATTTTTATATTAACTTTCATTTTGGGTGGATGCTTGTTAAGATTAATAATTTACCCGATACTTAAGGCGATTTTTATTCACGGCAAGAAAAAAACGATGGTAAGCCGTCTAGTTGGAGTAGGGTTGGGGCTTGTTTGCGGAGTTTTAACGTCGTTTAATATAGTCGCGCCCATTACC
>CALCEG010000165.1 GCA_937900435.1 uncultured Alphaproteobacteria bacterium | reverse complement strand
CTCTCTTTTACTTATTTATATCAAATATTCGCGATTGTTTCAAGCAACGATTTATGATAAAATCATAATAATGTCAAATATCGTATTAGATTCTTTACTAAAACCACTCGAAGAATTCTACAAACCTTCTTTTGTAGAAGAAATCGCCATCAATCACGCTGGCGAAGTATGGTTACGCCTGCATGGCGCACGCGTTCCATGGGTATCATATCGTGCAGAAACACTTACAAAACAATATCTGGTTGACTTGATACACACTGTCGCAAATATATATGAACGTCCTTTTAATCCAACACATGGCATTCCCGTAGTATACGCAACCCTGCCGGGCAACCATCGTTTTTCTGCGATTGCAGGTCCAAACGTTCAATATGACGAAAACGATGTTACTGGTGGTGTCGCACTAAACATTCGTGGTGGCAGCGCAAAAAGCACATCTTTTGAAAACTATCACCTGCAACGTGGCAAGGCATTATTAAAAGTAAAACCACGCCAAAACATTCGGCCAGACGACCCATACGACAGATTAATGACTGCAATTAATGACGGCAGCCCTATTTTAATATCAGGCGCAACCGCAACTGGAAAAACAACATTTTTAAATCATATGCTGACACTAATCGACCAGAACAGTCGTGTTATAACGGTCGAAGACGCACGCGAAATTCGCGTACCGCAACAAAATCGCGTACATTTTGTCTTGTCTCGCACAGAACAAAATAACGATTTTAATTATGCGCGCCTGCTTGATTTAGTTGTCCGTATGACCCCAGACGTAATTATTGGCGGCGAAATATCAACTGATAATGCTGCTGTTTTATGGGAAATGTTGGGGACTGGGCACGACCACTTTTATACAACCATTCACGCAGAAAGTGCCGAAGCCGCATACGCAGCATTTGCAGACAGAATTCTACACACCCAACCGGCATACGACCGCACAGATTTGATTGCAGAAATGAAGAAAAAAATACGCGTTGTACAATTATCACGCGATGGCTCTCTGCGTGCCGTTACCGAAGTAGTCTAGTATTTTAACACCTTTAAAAAACATAATAAAATCAGAATCAGTTTATCAAACACACATCACAAACTATTGCAAGAACTGTGTTGCGATACCACTTAACGACTGTAACGCGCCACCCATACCACCACCAGACGAAACGATACCACTAACCGCCTCTGCAATAGAACCAGTATTGGTTTTTTGTCCAATACTGCCAACAGTAGTCATTGCAAAATCGCCCCACATTGCTAATTTTTTCGCTTTCAACTTTGCAGGCGCACACCTTTCCATCTTTTCCATCAATTTGCTGGCCATTGCGGCCTCGCTTGCAGTATAATCTTCGGTTGAAAAATCAATAAGATTGAAAATGTCATAAATATTTGATGCCACTTGTTTATTTTTCGCATTTCCAGACGGTTGATATTCGCCATCAACCATATAATATGTCGCAACCGACGCCTTTGGAAAATTATCCCAAACATTATTAACTGCTTTACTATCAGCTTTAAAATAATCGTAACAAATAGTTCCCCCAGATTCAACATTTTGACGGATACTTGCCGCATAATCAGCAGAATCGCCACATTTATTCATTCCTGCAACGGCCGTATTTTCAGAAAACATTCCCCCTGCCTTGGCCCATTCTTTTATCATATTATTAACCCAGTTAATTTCTTGACTGGTCGGTTCACATTCCGCACTTAAAGCCTGTTGTTGCTGATTCAATTGTTTTATCGTTGAATACAAATTAATCGCCGTCGGCAACAAACTAGCCCCAACATCTTGAACCTTGGTTTCTTTTTTTGCGACGGATGACGCTTTTTTTACCGTAATTGCCGCAAGCGCGCAATTTTGCGCCAAAAACAAACCAGTAATAAAACACAGTAAACTTTTTTTCATCTCTCTTGACACTAATTATAGCATAAAAAAAAATTATAACAAATATAAAAATTGCATTTTTATTATATGCGCGCTAAACTAAATAGTATGCAAACAGACAAACGCAATTTTATTATATTGTCCAAACACAAACGCCTTAAACGTCTGTGGCAGTTTTTTTTCACAGGCTGGGGTCTGGTAATGATTGCTGCATTGGTTGCTGGTTCTTTATTTACAAAACAAATATTATGGACACCAATATCCGCAATAAATATGACAGATATTGTCAGCAATCAGTTCAAGATGTCTGGCGCATCATTTTCAGGCATTGACAAGAACGGCTCACCGTTTAAAATCAACGCAAAAACAGGCTATCAAGAATACGACAATCCTGAGATAATCTTTATGGAATCTGTTTCTGGTACAATTAATCGCAAAAGTGGCAAAACAACAATCACAGATAATATTGTTGCAAAAACAGGTCAATACAATAAAATAAAAAAAACGATAACTTTAATCGGCGATGTGCACGTTGATTCCAGCAATGGCGACCGCGTCAGAACTAACGAATTGGTGATAAAATTATGAAACAGTCAGTATTACGCATACAACACTTATCAAAATCGTATGGCAAACGTATGGTTATTCGTGATATTTCGATGGAGGCACGACAAGGCGAATCCGTTGGCTTACTGGGACCAAACGGCGCCGGCAAGACCACTGCATTTTATTGCATAACCGGACAACTTGCCGCGACAGGTGGACAAATCTTTCTAAATTCCCAAGATATTACACACCTGCCTTTTTATCAACGCGCCAGATTACACATTGGATACCTGCCCCAAGAAAACAGCGTTTTTCGCGGATTAACCGTTGAACAAAACATTATGGCAATTCTGGAAGTTGTCGAACCCGATAAAAAGAAACGCCAGAAAAAAGCAGATAAAAAGCAAAAAAAATTTTTGTAAAACAGGAGTTGTATTTTATGACAAATAAAATCATCAATTACGACATAT
The DNA here is from genome assembly GCA_937900435.1 of uncultured Alphaproteobacteria bacterium. Lineage (GTDB taxonomy): Bacteria > Pseudomonadota > Alphaproteobacteria > Rs-D84 > Rs-D84 > Enterousia. Next base: position 160 of record CALCEG010000165.1, on the reverse strand, counting down.
ATTTCGAAGAACTGGAAAAAGCCTGTGAACTTCCCGATGAAAATGAAACTATTATTGCAGATATATTTGAAGCAGTATTAGCAGTAATTTATTTGGATAAAGGATATGAAGTAGCAAAATATATTTTAAGAAGTAACGGGATTCATGATGTTACGATTGA
>CALCEG010000164.1 GCA_937900435.1 uncultured Alphaproteobacteria bacterium | reverse complement strand
AACGTGGGGTACATATTCATTGTGTCGGCGCATGGGACAAGATGAAAAAAATCTTGAAAGAACAAAAATATTCAGATATATCATTTGTTTTATTCCATCGTTTTAACGGCGTGGTTTCGGATTGGCTGGGAATACAAAATGTTTATTTTTCTTATTCGCCGACACATTCGTATCAGCGAATTTTATCAACACCGAAAAATCGTTTGTTGTTGGAAACGGATTCTGATAATGTTGCTGATATTATATGGTGGTCTGATAAAGTGGCGCAAGATTGTAATATTTCAAAAGAATCATTTGTAAACAATGCGACAAGGATGTTAAAAAATGACTAGATTAAACAGAACCAGATTATTATTTGGCGACAATGTGGTGCAGAAATTGCAAAATTCAACAGTTATGGTTGTTGGATGTGGCGCGGTTGGGTCTTTTGCGATAGAGGCTTTGGCGCGTACCGGCGTTGGGCATATTGTTGTTGTGGATTTCGATGTTGTCGAAGAATCTAATATTAATCGTCAGTTGTTTGCGCTGTCTTCGACACTTGGAATGTCAAAGGTTGATGTTGCGCGTCAGCGTATTTTGGATATAAACCCAGATGCGCGTGTTGATGCGTTTAATTTGTTCTTTGACGCAGATACACAATTACCTGTTCGGCCAGATTTTATAATTGATGCGATTGATTCTGTGGAATCAAAGGTTGCGTTGTATAAATGGGCGTTTGAACAAGGTGTGCCTTTTATTAGCAGTATGGGCGCGGCGTCTAAATTAAATCCTGTACAAATTAAGGTGTCCAGGATTTCAAAAACCTGTGTTTGTCCGTTGGCTGCGCGTATCAGACGCTTGATACGCGATGAAAAATTGCCTGATTTCCCAGTGGTTTTTTCCACAGAAACACCGCAACCCGTTCAGGGACACGCTAAGAATCTGGGGTCAATTATAACGATAACAGGGACGTTTGGGTTAATGCTGGCAAATTGGGTTGTTCAGGAAATAGTTAATAAAAAATAGTTTTGACTTGTGGTGCGATTTTGTAGTACTTTTTTGGAAAAGGAGAGTTTTTATGCGAATTGTAAATAAATTAAAGTCGTTTTCTGGGGTTTGGTTATGCGTGCTGGCGTTTGGGGTTGCGTTGGGCGGCTATTTTATTGGCGATGGTATTTATCGCGCGATGTCGGGGCGCACAGTTACTGTCAAAGGATTGGCAGAACGTGATGTCGTTGCGGATACTGCTGTTTGGAATATAAAAATTAATGCGGTTGGGGGTGATTTAAGCGCCTTGCAACAGCGAATTGATAAAGATATAAATGAAATACATTCATTTTTGATGGATTCTGGGTTTGCTGCAACAGATATTCAAAATTTGCGCGTTCATGTGCGTGATAAGTATGCAGGCTATTCGGATGCGGAATTAAAAAATCAGCAAAATGATGGGCGATATGTGATTGATACTGGGGTTATGGTGCGGTCGCATAATGTCCAGTTGGTTGATTCTGTGTCGCGACAAATGGGGGAACTGGTGCGTCGCGGTATTACAATTACCGAAGATTATTCGGGGCCAATGTATATATTTAATGGGCTGAATGATATAAAAATATCGATGATAGAGCAGGCGACAAAAAACGCCACTGCTGCAGGGGAACAATTCGCCAAAGATGCGGACGCGCGTCTGGGTAAAATTAAAAGCGCGAACCAAGGGGTTTTTAGCATAGAATCACGCGATCCAACGGATTCGTGGTCTTCGAACGAACGTCAGGCGATAAACAAAAAGGTTCGCGTTGTTGCAACGATTACGTTCTATTTAAAATAATTGTTGACAATATAATAAGTTTGTGTTATATACTTGTGAGTATAAGTATTTATTTAATTTTTAACAAAAGGATTTTCTGATGGGATTATTGTGCTAGTTTGTCCGAAAAAACAGTAAATGTGAGTAGGGCACAAAATTAAATGTTTTTATAAAAAAGGATAAATTATGTTACATAGAATCATCGGAAAAAATCGAAAAAATTCCGTAAAAAAAGAAAAAAGCTCTGGTTTGGTTTTGCCCAAATCATTGTGGAAATTTTATTTTAAATATGCTGTACCTGGTTCAACAGTCGCGTTGATTGGGTGGGCAATATCGTATTTCATTGTGTCAATGGACGGTGTCTTGTTCCCTAATTTTCAACGTTGGTTTGTTGCGTTGTTTGAAAACACAGTGCCAGCAGGCTTGACATTTATTCAGTATGCAATGCCAACAATTATTTTAATTGGGGTTTTGTTGTTGGTGATTGATACGTTCTCGTTAGTGGGACGCACATTTTATTCGCGTTGGTCGCCAAATATTCAAAACAGGGTGTCGGTTGTATTGAATGATTATGTTCATAATCAGTCGATGTCTTTTTGGACGGGGCGAATGTCTGGTAAAATTCATACTCAGATAATGTACGTTGCGCGTGGGTTTGAATCAGTTGTGGAATTTTGGCGTATTATCTGTCTGTTTGCTGTGATTGCAATAAATATGGGATTGATATTTTCAATTAATAAATATGTTGCAATTATTTTTGTGGTCGTGTTTGTGTTGCGTGCTGCATATAGTTGGGCAATGATAAAACCAATGACCCGGGCAACCAAAGATGCCAGTGGTGCAAGCAGTGAATTGTCTGGGCGTAATGTGGACAGTTTGTCTAATTATTCGGTGGTAAAGCTGTTTGCAGGTGCGCGCAAAGAAAAAGAATATTTGCAACCGTTGCGTAAAAAGAACATTGAAAAAACAATGCATAAATCTTTTATCCAAAGATTATTTTGGGGTGTGCCAATGTTAATCTGGGATGTTTGCTATGGGCTAACATTGTTTTTATGTGCATGGTTATATATGCAGGGAAAAATAACTGTTGCAGAAATAGTGTTTACCAATTCGGTGTTCTTTACGGTTATGGGGACTATTGGACAGATTGTTAGTCAAATTCCAACCATAACAGATACATTGGGGGCCGCGGCCAAGGCATACGAAGAACTGGTTGTCCCGGTTGATGTTATGGATGCGGAAAATGCAACGCCTTTGGTTGTGTCGCATGGGAAAATAGAGTTTCGTAATGTTTCGTTTAGGTACAAGAAAAAGTGGATTTTGCGCGATTTTAATTTGACTATAAAACCAGGTGAACGTATCGGTTTGGTTGGTGCCAGTGGTGCAGGAAAAACGACGTTGGTATATCTGTTAATGCGTTTTTATGAGCCTGCGCATGGTCAAATCTTAATCGATGGGCAAGATATTCGTGGTATTACGCAGGATTCTTTGCGCGAAAGTATCGCGTTTATTCCCCAAGAGCCAACGATGTTTAATCGGACTTTGCGTGAAAATATCGCATATGGGCGCAGTGGTGCGACAATTCATGATGTGCGCAGCGCGGCAAAGCGTGCAATGGCACACGAATTTATTATGGGAACAGACAAGAAATATGATTCACTGGTTGGTGACAGGGGGATTAAGTTGTCTGGCGGTCAAAGACAGCGTATTGCGATTGCGCGTGCGTTTTTGAAAAATGCGCCGATATTAGTCTTGGACGAAGCGACATCGGCACTGGACAGCGAAACCGAGGTTTGTATTCAAAAGTCCTTTGATGAATTGGCACGGGGGCGCACGACTTTGGCGATAGCGCACAGATTGTCTACACTGCGTAATATGGACAAAATTGTTGTCTTGGAATCAGGGCGCGTGATAGAGCAGGGAACCCATGCCCAATTATTGCGTAAACGTGGTGAGTACGCGCGATTATGGAATATGCAATCGGGTGGATTCTTGCAGGAGTAATAAAAAAGCACAGACAAATGTCTGTGTTTTTTTTGTTTTTTACACTGTATATTATACACTTTTTTATGTGATTGTCAAGTTGGTTTTGTGGGAAAGTACGATTGACAACTGGTTGATTGTACTTTATATATTTTTTATGTGGTCTAATAAAACAAAAGGATAAAAAATGATTGTGCCTAAAGATTGGTCGAATTTGTCAGAAGAAGAAGCGATGAAATGTGTTGCTTTTTTAAGAAAAAATTTGGGTAAGTATAAATTATCTAAAGTAAATCCAGAAACAATACAGATTGGTGATGATGTAAAAATTTCTAGGGCTGTAAAATTCTATGATGATTATGTATTATGTTACGTTATAAATGGTAAAAGTTTTTGCAAGGGTTATTCGTCTGGATATGACAAGGCAAATGCTTTGTTTCATGCAGCAGAAGAAAAAATGAAACCGTTTAAAACAAAAGTTGCTGATTTCTGGGTTAATAATGGTAATGTTGTAAAAACATCCTGCCTGTTTGCTGTATGGGTTTCTTTAGCTTTTGCGTCGGGTTATTGTTTCTATAAATCAGATGTGCGCAGGAAAGAGCGTTTAAGAAAAGAAATGGAAAAAGAAATACGGCAAAAAATTAAAGCAGAGCAACAAAAGCAGGATTCGATAATTCGCTATAATGATGCGCAACGTATTAGATAATTGTGAAAAAAGTCTGGTTTAGCCAGACTTTTTTAATTTCCTTTTAATATACGGGCTTTATTTTTTTCCCATTCGCGTTGTTTGATTGTTTCGCGTTTGTCGACCTTGTTTTTACCATAACCGACACCCAACAGAACCTTTAGTTTGCCGCGGTTGTTAAAATATAATTTTAGCGGTACGATTGTCGCACCTTTTTCTTGCAATTTGCCGATAAGTCTGTTGATTTGACTGCGATGCAATAACAATTGGCGACTGCGCCGTTCGTCAAAGTTTACAATACGCGCGGCAGTGGGCAGTTTTTGAATTTCAACCCCAGCCAACCACAAGTTATCGCCACGACGTTGTACAAAGCCGTCTACAATCGTAACCAGACCATATCGAATTGATTTGATTTCTGCACCTGTCAGGGAAATTCCAGCCTCAATCGTGTCATCGATAGTATAATTAAACCGCGCTTTGCGGTTTTCTGAAACTTGACCTGATTTAATTATTTGTCTTGTCATAATGCGTCTATTTTATATTAACAATAATTTAAATGCAAATTAAATTCTGGTGTGTAGTGTAAATCAGGGAAAGAAGCGATTTTAGGGTTTTTAATTGCGTAAAATTTTAATTATGAATAACTGATACGATATGGGAAATAAAATGTCGAAAAAAACACATATTCGTTACTAAAACTAAGAAAATCACGAATCCAAGAGTACCCAGTTTTAGAAACAAGTGTTTCATATTCGTTAAATATCTCTTCAAGTCTTACCGGCCATTGGTCTTCAGAATCTCTTGGAAAAAACAAACTATCCACAACCGCTGCCAATCCAGGAAAATCATTTGCCGTATAACTTAATTTTATAAATTCAGATTCAGTGCAATGCACCTGTTTTATAGCGGACAGCCCCCGACATTTTGTCAGGGTTGTTAAAATACAGTGCAA
>CALCEG010000163.1 GCA_937900435.1 uncultured Alphaproteobacteria bacterium | reverse complement strand
GTTAAATGCTTTTTTCTTTTCTTCTCTTGTGAAGTAAATTAGGAAGAATATAATTGCAAATAATGCAGGTAAACCTATTGCAAAAGCTGTAGCGACTCTTTTTGTGTCCATTATACAGTCATAACCTCTTTTTCTTTATCAGCTACTAAAGTATCGATTAAACCAACAAATTTATCAGTTAATTTTTGGATATCTTCTTGGTTTCCTTTTACTGTGTCTTCAGGAAGATTTTCTTCTTTTTCAATTTTTTTCAAATCATCTACCATATCACGACGAATATTTCTGATTGCAACTTTAGCATCTTCACCATATTTTTTTACGTCTTTAGCAGTTTCTCTTCTTCTTTCTTCTGTTAAAGGTGGGAAGTTTAATCTAATACAAGTTCCATCATTGTTTGGTGCAACTCCTAACTCAGCTTTAATAAGAGCTTTTTCAATATCTTTAATAATTGTCTTATCAAAAGGAGTAATTACCAATGTTGTACCTTCTGATACAGTTACTTGTGACATTTGTCTTAATTGTGTTGGTGCTCCATAATATTCAACAACAACTTGAATTTTTGGATCTACAGTAGAAATAACTACATCAACTTCACCAGTTGAAGCTTTTATCAATCTATTAGAAATTGTCACTGGAACAAGTTCAATTCTATCAGGATCTTTTAATAAATATTGTGCAATATATCTAGCTAAATCAACATCATATCCGACAATTTCACCTTTTTTGTTAATATAACCATTTTTAAAATCTTGATATTTTAGATGTTTTTGTTCTAATAGTTCAATTTTTTTATCTAAATTTGATATTAAGATTTTTATCTAAAAAATTAAGGTAATGTAACAGAGAAAAAGCATAAATCCGTAAGAAAAATTAGAAAAATATGTTGACTTTAATTTACATTCTGATGTATAATATTGTAGTAATTTTATGCAAACTACTACTTGAGCGAAAAATTAAACATATAAAAATGTTTAAAAAAGTAGTAAAAAAGCCAGTTTAAATTATATATATCAAGTAACTTTTAAGAGGAATTAAATAAAAGAGGAACTACATTTAAAATTATTTTTTGGCAGGGATAATTTTTATTTGCAAAAAAAACAGCACCCGATTGGTGCTGTTCTTTATGTCAGAAATCTTAAATACTGTCGGCGTTAATCCAACGACCGTTTTGCAATAATCCCGGTGCCATACCTTCGTTATTACGCAACGCGTCAATAACACCGCGTGCCTTGGCAGCATCAAGATTAATAATGCGCACTTTGAACATATCGCCTTCGTTTACGACAACCGCATCACCGTATGTCTTCATACGTTGCGCCAAAGAATCTGCACTGTCTTGGGCATAAAACGCGGCAACCTGTACACTGTATTCGCCACTGGTTGGGGCAGCCACAGGTGCAGATTGGGTCGACGTTTCAACAACAACCGTTTCCCCAGCTGGTTGTGCCACAACGCCCATTGTTGCATTCTTGACCGCTGTTGATTGTTCAGCCAAAACTTGGATTTGTACCTTGCCCTGACCGTTAAGACCGATTTTCTGTGCCGCAGCTGGCGACAAGTCCATCAAGCGTGTATTCACAAATGGCCCACGATTGTTAACGCGAACAACAACAGATTGACCATTGTCCAGATTCGTTACACGCGCAATAGTTGGCAGCGGTAAGGTCTTGCTGGTTGCCAACATCTGTGTTCCATCAAAAACTTCGCCGTTGCTGGTTTTCGTGCCGTTTAATTCCATTGGAATAACACCAGCCAAGCCAGTTTGATTGTATGTTAAATCTTCCACAGGGATGTATTGTACACCATCAACCTTGTAAGCGGCACCAACATAGTACTTTGGCGCGGCAGCCATCAAATAAGTATCATTTAATTCCGGTTGAACATCAGCAGGCGCACCAACCAACGCTTCTTCGCCAAAACCATCAGAACCATAATTAGTTGAGCCAGTGCGACTAAGGTCTGTACACGCAGACAACATTGCCAGCAATGCAGTTAAAGATATAATTTTTTTCATGGGTTAAGACTCCTTACATTCTATTTATATAATATATCTTAACACAAAAACTTTAAACTTTCAAATTTTATTTATAGGTTATTTTTTCTTTTCTATGACGTATGCCACAGGTAAATACAACACCCCATAGCCTGCAATCGCGCCCATCAATACGAATATGTTTGTTATGGTCAGCATCGACAGCACCCCACCCAGTATGCACGCCCACGCACCCATTAATAAAATCGTTTTGATTGTGCGTTTATCGTGTTGAATTAAGTTATGTTTTTTACACGCACGCGCCAATAAATAGTTCTTTAAATAACCACTGATGACAATCCCAATTGGAACCGCCAAATACCCAAACAGTGGGAACAGTCCCAAATACAATACCGCCGCCGCCGCCAGCGATATCATACTGGTTTTTACAGGTGTTTTTACGTCTTGGGATGCATACAAGGTTTTACTGTAAATCTGGCTGACCAGCATTGCTGGTAAAACCAATGCTTGAATCATAATCGCACGCGAAACAGCGACGGTTGATTCGGGTGTCCAGGCACCATATTCGAACAAAGTCTTGATTATCGGGTGCGCCAACACAACCAACCCCACCACACAAGGCAAAATCAGCATCATTGAACGCCGCATCGAAGAATTTTGCTGAATATACACGCTGCGCATATTTTTTTCTGCCAGTGCGTTCGATATCGACGACATCAATACCGTTCCTACCGCCAGACCAATCATCGCAAACGGCAGTTGTACAATCCTGTCGGAATAGTACAGCCACGATACCGCGCCACTTTGAAAACTGGCAACCAATGTACCGACAATCATTGTTATCTGGTAAAAACCACTGCCGACAATGCTGACCCCCATACGTTTAAACAGGCTTTTGATTTTCGGAGTCCAACGCGGAACAACCAATCGCAATCCAAAATGGTTCTTTCTGATTCGCGACCATAAAATCAAAAACTGCAAAACACCTGACAATACAACCGTCCCAGCCATCAGGAACAAAACATTTTCACTGCCAAAAATCATCGCAATCAGCAATGCACCAATCAGCATAATATTCAACATAACCGGCATAAATGCAGCCAACAAGAACTTTGAAAACGCGTTTAATATCGCCGATAAAAACGCCGAACCGCAAATAAAGATAACGTAAACAAACATAATTCGCGCAATTAAGACAGTCATTTCCATCTTGCCTGCGACTTCTTCGAACCCAGGCGCCAGAACCCACACGACAAGTGGCATAAAAATCTCGAACAAAATAATAATTCCTAAAAGCCCAACCATCAGCCACGAAAAGACGTTTTTTGCAAAATTCTCGTCCTTTTTGGAATCTGTATACATCGGGATGAAAATCGCAGACAATGCACCTTCGCCCAGCAAGTCGCGAAACAGATTCGGCAATTTAAATGCCGCTAAAAATATATCTGATAATTTCCCAGCGCCCAGAACGCGCGCAATTAGCATATCGCGCACAAAGCCGAAAATACGGCTGATTCCAGTCATTGCGCCAACCCCGAAAATATGTTTGCCTAGTTTCATAGTTTAGATTATACTGTGATACGAAAATAAAAATCAAGACAGGAATTTAAATATGAAAAAACATTTTGCTTTATTCTGTTTGCTGGGCGCCTTGTGTGGGTGCGCAGGTTCTGATAACGAAATAGTCGCCGATAAATCGCTGGCGGAAATCTATGCCACTGCGTATGCAGAATTTAATGACGAAAACTATGACGTTGCCGCCACAGAATTTTTAAAAGCGGAATCACAACACCCTGCCAGCTCTTGGGCACCAGACGCGCTGATAATGGCGGCGTATTCGTATTATATGGACCAGGATTTTGCCGGTGCAATATTGGCGACCGACCGATTTATGCGCTTTCATCCTGGGCACAAAGACGTTCCGTATGTGATGTATCTGCGCGGTATGTGCTATTACCGTCAGGTCAGTGATGTTCGCCGCGAACCGGGGATGTCCGCGTACGCATTGCAGCAGTTTCAAACACTGGTTCAACGATTCCCGAACAGTTCGTACGCAAAAAACGCAGAGAATAAAATTTCAATATTAAAGAACTATATCGCAGGCAAAGTTATGTATTCTGCACGCAATGATATGGCGCGCGAAAATTGGCCCAGCGCGATAAATCGTCTGCAATCTGTGGTTCAAGACGCCCAAGAAACGGTTATGCCGGCCGAGGCTTTATATCGCCTGACCGAATGTTATACGGCAATCGGACTGCCCCAGCAGGCGGCAGGTTATGCGGAAATGTTGCGTTTGAATTTTCCAGACAACGAATGGACAAAACGTTTACAGAAATAATCAATAATAGAATCCTGGTAAAAAGGAATACGCGCGGCTAGATTGCCATGTTGCGCGTTGTTTCGCTTGTAATGACAAGGGTGCTTTAGTTCCAAGATTTGTGGGAATTGATACAGACTACGTTATCCCTGCGGGGCACTGGATTCCCGCCTGGAATCACCCACAAAAATTTTCAATTTTTGCGGGGCCCGATACGCGGGAATGACGA
>CALCEG010000162.1 GCA_937900435.1 uncultured Alphaproteobacteria bacterium | reverse complement strand
AGTCAGCAAGGTCTTCAAAACTTAAACCTGTAATATCATCTGATGTGCCATTAAACGCTTTTTCAAACGAATCAGAATCAAATCTTATAAAGTAATAATCGTTGTCCGCATCGTAATACAGATAGATGCTCATCTCTGAATTACCACCACCGATTAAACCGTTTTCAATATCGTCATCATCTATACGTTCTTTTGTGACTTCCGCAAGTTTAGTGAAAAACTTTTGTTGGTCTATTGTTACGTCAGTATATGAATCTAACCATTCGCTATCAGCCCAACCACAGTAAAAACGCGGATAGCCATAGCGAACACGACCACGATAGAATTGGCTGTTTTTATAACTGTCGTTTGTTTCCCCTGTGTATAACACAGCCTGTTCAGAAATCTTGTCTTCGTCTATATCATACAGGTTTGGAAACCTTGGTGTTGCTGTCTTTATACCATCTGGTAATCTTTCTTCATATATTTTCCCATTACTATTAACTAACGGCCAATCCCTAAATTGCAACGAGCCATAATTATAATTATTTCCTGCGCCCAACTGAACAGAATAACTAGAACGTGCATTTGCGTTTGCACCTAAACTTGCTGCGTATGAAACATAGTTTGGTATTGTTGAGCCGGAACCACAAATCACATTATAACTAGCGCTTGTTCCTGTGTTAGAATTTGCACCCAATACAGTATTGTAATTGCTTCCTTGTGTCCTTGCGCTACTCCCAATCGCTATATTATAATTACCACCAGGGTTTTGTGTGTTGTATCCTATTGAAACAGAAAACATACTGGAATTTGTAGCACTAGCACCAACAGTTACACCATAATTTGAGTTTGCTTGTGAATTGTATCCGATTGAAATAGTACTATCACCACCAGTCTGGGCGTTATAACCAATGCTAACAGCGTTGCTCATACTTGCGTGAGCCTGATAACCTACGACAGTGCAATAAGATTCTGTTACGTACGCATTATTACCAATCACTACTTCGCCAGAACGATTGCCATTATATCTTATTTGCGCTTGATAACCAATAACAACACTTGATGTTGCAGAATTTGTTGGATAACCCGTTGTGCCTGCACGTGAGTCAATAAAAGCATTTTCTGCTGGTGTGTTATTTTTATTACGCAAAGCCTTTGCATCCGCAATATCGTAATCAGTGTCGTTAATGTTTATTTTTTCTACTTCTGCCATTGTTCTTCCCCTTATGCGAATGTTATTGTTTTTGTTGTTGCATCGTATGTTGCTGACACGCCGCCATTACCATTTACCCATTTGTCTGTCGATGCGTTATAAATTAAAGCCTGCCCGTCTTCTAAGTCTTTTAATTCAACATCGCTCAAATGAGCAAGTTCGAGAACTTCATTCCAATAATACTGGTATTCAAGTTCTGTATACAATCCAACTGTCCAGTTTCCTGTTTGCGCAATCTGAACACCAAATGTTGATGGCAAGTTGCTTACGTTTATGTCTGCCTGCATCAAATGTTCTGTGTCATCACCTTCTACAGCATATACAGTAAACTGATTATTACCCGTCATTGTTAAAACAAATTTAAGCTTTGCTGTAGTTATGCCAAATGTTTCATTTGCTTCTGCTATTTTGCTATTTACCAAGTCTAAGTTTGCAATAGAAACATACATAACACTTGGTTTTTCGCCAACAACAATTTTTTTGAAACATTTATAGAAATTGCCACTGTAATTGTATTCGTCATCGTATATTATATCAAAGTAAATATATGTTCCAACATCCGATGAACTAACAACTCCTATTCTTATACCATAAGTTGATGTAACGTTTGTGTTTTGTTCATACAAAGTTTCTGTTTCGCCTTCACAAGCATAAACATCATAATAATAACCAGAAGAATTTGACACAACTACGAACTTTAACCTATCACAATCTATGCCAAGTTCTGAATCTATTGAAGCAAGTTTTGTTCTTAATATGCTTGTATCGCTTACATATCCATTAAGAGTACCTGTTCTTTCTCCTTGTGTGCCTCTAACAAATTCGTGTTTTGTGCGGATTGTTTCGCCAATGTATTGAACTATACGCGAATCATCAGCACTTGTCGGTTCTGGTAATACTGCCAGTTGTTCTGACAAACTGAAATTGCCGGCACCCAACAAAGATTCATTGTTTATGGTTTTTATATTTGTGCCAGAAACCAATTTGTCTTGTTTGTTGTCTGCTTCTAAATATACACATATTTTTGTGCCATCGTGATAGTATATCGGTCTGTCATCAAAGAACGACATTGTCGCATCAGTTGCTGTCAACGCAATACCCAATCTGATATACAATTTACCATCATTTGTGTTTGGCAACGCATTAGACCACCATTGAGTCGTGTCAAGGTAGAACAAACCATCTGCGCCAATAGTTCCAACAAGATAGATATAATCGCCAATCGCCCAACCAGGTGCTGTGCCACAATTTGCAGAATAAGATAAATTCACTGATGCTGCTTTGTTTTGTAATGTGTTTGTTGCGATTAAAGCACCGTTAGCAACAGCCGCTGTTGTATTGTAATATCTTATATGGTTCAAACGGAACCCGTTTGTGTTGACATTTTTCGTTGTTCCTGTTGAATAATTAGCGTTTGTTGCAGTGATTTTTTCCCAAGTGCCATCTGCTTTTTCCATCAACAAGGAATACCTTGTCACAGCGTATGTGCCAATACCTGCCTTATATCTTCCGGCATCAATGGTATAGTTGATTGTATATGTTGTATTAGAATCCAAACCGTGTCCAGCAAACTGCCAATATGTACCGTCAAACAAGAATATTGAAATATAATTCAAATTCCATACAACGCTGTCTGTTGATGTCGATACCGCAGCATTGTTATAACGCATTGGATATGCAAGGAAGTCGTTTAACTTCAATGTGCTGCTTGCAACAGTTGATGTAACCGTTGGTTGAACGAATATTACTGTTCCAACATCTAATGTCGTTATACTTGGAATACTTACTGTCTTTTCCACATCTGTTGCCGCTGATGTCGACACACCATAGAAATTTGATGTTGCATTTGATAATGGCGCACCATTTATACGGCTTGTCTTGTCTGCTTTATTACCAGAAACAGTATCTACATATTGCTTCGTGGTCGCATCTGCATTATCTACCGGTGTACCTACTTTCAACACGCCATTTGTGCCACGCTGTGCTATTGTTTCCGCTGTTGCGCTCTTATCATACACTAAGTCATTTTTATTTGCGCCAAGATTATCTGTCGCATAAACCTTGTTCGCAGAGTTAATAATATCTCTTTTATCCGTTTCAACGGCAGTAATTCTCTTATTATACGCGGTATTCGCTGTGCTGGTTGGGTTGACATAGTTATCAACCATATTGGCGGTAATACCAGAATCAATCGCCGCCTGCTGTTCCTGTGTGAAAGCAGTTCCGATTTGATAAACTGGGTTCCAACCATTTTTACCATCTGTTGCCCAAGTGCCGACATATATGAAACGCCAAGACCCTTGATATTCAGAACCATAGCCTGTTGTATCGTCAACCACCATATAGTCGTTGTTTGTTGGTGTTCTGTTGCCAACATAATCTTCTGGGTATTCACTTGCTTGTGTTGGCACATCTGACCAAGTTGCCCAGTTGCCACGGAAATTTGCCGAATTAGTTGCAATCGTAGCATTTACAAAACTCTTATCTGCTAATTGGTTTTGTGCTGTCGCTTGCGCTGGTATTACCGCTTCAATATCATCTATTTCGCCCTGCTGTCCTGCGAACAATGACGCTGTGCGTTGAAACGCTTCTTCAACAGTATATGTGTTGCCTACAACAAAGTTAGTCGTTGTTGGCGTATATTGTTCTGTTGTCCATTCATTTAATGAAGAAATTTCAGCACGTATGTCTGGGTGGGCTTCTGCGTCTGAATTATGCGTAGCTATAGATGTTTCAACTTCCGTACCTGTCTGAAAATCAGAATCATTTGTCAAGTCAGACACTTTTGTTGGCACAGTAACATTTGCTATTTTGTTTTGAACCACAGATGTGCCATTAACTTGAACATCATCAACTTTACCAGACTCTAACTGATTCCAAGTTGTTAAATCTTCATCAAGAATATAAACGCCTTCTGTTTCAAGAACATACACTGCCATACCAGCTTCGCGTCTGTCTTCTGTGATAGCATCCCTGTCTTGAATTGTGGCAACTTCGTGCCAACCGCCACGTCCGTATTGCGCTTCGTGTGTTGCAAACTGGTCTTCAGTCGTAAAAGGCACTATTTTTGCAGCAACATTTGTTCCGTTTATCTTTGCCATTATAATACCTCCACTTGTATCGCTGAGCCTGTTTGTATATTATTCACTCTGTAAATATTATATGAGTCTGTATAACCACTAGCGTTTGTAAATTGTCTTGTTGATACAATCATATCACTGAAAGACAAACCACCAACTTTAAACGCTATACCGTTGCAATATGATGTTTTGATTGCAAAATAAAAATATTTGCCTCCGGAGCAGTCAAAAGTTCTTGTCTGCACTCTGCTTGTTGATAATTCACTTGATAACGCTATTATTTCCTCATCTGTAAGCGATGTTTTTGCGCTAACACCCCAATATCTCTTTGGTAAAAAATTAACGCTTGTAGAGGCAGATTTTTGTGTCGTACCATCTGTTCCTGTGATTGTAAATGTTGTATCTGCACTTATTGGATTCGCATATGTATATGTTCTTAAAGCAGGGTCTAAACTTCCAATACCCTGATTCAATGATTGAGATTGTATTGCTTTGTTCCAAGACCACGTTAAAGTTGTTGTTGCTCTTGTAGAACCAATTTCATAATTACCACCACCAGAAATACTTACAGACGGTTCAATGTATAATAATTTATCCATAGCATCTTGCAATGTGTGCATAGTTGGATATTGGTCGTTTGTATATGCAATATCTTGTGCATCTGGTTCTATGTTGGCAATTTTATCTACCACAACAGAAACACCATTTAATTGAACATCGTCAATCTTACCAGCGTTTTCTATTTCTTCTATAATCTCATCAGAAATACCAAGAGGGTCTGCACCAGTTCCTTTCCCTTTTAATGTTTCATCGTGCAAAACTGTTACACCAGTAGCGTCAGGATTGTAAAGATATATTTTGTCAATCTCTGCTCTTATGCCTTGTCTTGGCTGTAATTCTGCAATAATTTCGTTATTTATTGGCACCTAAAACTCCTTTAACCACAACAATATCATCCAGCCAGACAGTTATAGCAGTGCCTGAATTATAATATAATTTACAACAGCCAGAATATACGCCTATCGGCATTTTAACAGTTTCTTCTGGTGTTAATTCAAAATAAACAATGTTTGTATCAGGCGCACTCACAACTTTCTTAACAATCGCTTTTGAGTCTGGGTCAGTTTTATTTCTTTTTACAGCAAAAACGACATCGCAAGCTGTCAAATCTGGCACTTCTTTGCCATCTACAGCGCCAGCATATAATATGCTAAATGTGAAACCTGATGTGTCGCCTGTTATTATTTTGTTCATTTCTTAACCTATTTTTTCTTTTTTTATTATGACAGTGAAACAGCAAATGGGCAATAAAAATCATATTATGATATTTGTTCCCAAACAGCAGCATCACGGTTGCCGGTTATGTTGTAAACATAATTAACAACTTCAAAATCTGAAGGGTCTTTAGAGAATTCAAAACCCATACTTTCAAGCTCTTGCTGAGACTTTAATGTCGACACAATGGCTCTATCATACACGTCAAAAGCAGATATAAACCACTTGTTCTGCTGTGGTGCTTCAGTATTCCAAACAAATTGACCACGGCGTACTTCTGCATAGTTATCCGTTATTGAAGCTAAGAATGTCGTAAAATCTGCTGGCGTGCAATCAATCGCTAAACCAGTTGTAGATAATTCAAATTCAACAGTAGGCAGGTCAGCACCGGTTCTTAAATAAATTTTTCCGCGTGTATAATCTTGTGTTGTTGCGCCTACATATAAACCAGCCGTTCCGTATTCAACTTCAGCAGGCAGGGGCATATGGGTGTATTTCAGAACAAACTTTTCTTCCTGAATCACTTCAGAACCAGGCGCAGAAGAACCAACAACACGAATCGCTACGTTGCCATTTGTGTCCCTGCAAAACATTGAATCTGGTTCTACAGTTGGGAAAGATTCAACAGAAGATACTGTTCTTACGGCTACATAACCGTTTTCGTCTCTTAAAAATTTAGATTCTTTTTCCATATTTTACTCCTAAGATAGTGTTTGCGATATTACATCACCAAGTTCTTTAGTTTCCGTGACAGAATCAGTTACCAAACCTAAATCCCAAATCAAGTCAATAACAGTTGGAGTTAATATTGAACCAGCGTCATCACTTGAGCTTACAGTACCAATAATCGCGCCAGCATCGTCTGTTTCAGAAACGGTTCCTGTTATTGTACCAGCATCATCTATGGATTCTGGGTCAGTTGTTATAATGTACCCACAGTTAATAACCTCTGTTATTGGTTCTATGGTTCCAATTTGTTTTATGTATATCGCCCCGTCATAACCTCTGTTGCCATCAGTAGGGCTTGAGCCTCCGTTGCCACCAGAACCGCCAGAACCAGATATATTACCTAATATAGCTACACCTGTTTGACCACTTTGATTAGGGTTGACACCGTTGCCGCCATATGCGCCTGAGCCTGGGCCAGAGCCACCGAAAGCAAAATTACCGCCTCCGCCGCCTCCGCCGCGCCGTACGTTACCATCGTCTGGCGATATGCCTCCTCGTCCACCACCAGGGCCGCCGTTGCTTGGATAAATGTGGGAATAACTAGTACCACTACTGGAGCTCCACGAGAAGTTATTGGTTCCGCCACCTCCGCCGGCACCGTTGCCGCCAGCTGTACTGTTACTACCTAAACCATCGTTCGTGCTATAACCGCCGCCTTGACCACCGGCACCACCGTCTTGGTTGTTATAACCACCGCCGCCACCACCGCCGCCGCCGCCGCAGTTAGTTTCTGTCTGATTTGTTCTGCCATAACCACCACGTCCACCAGCGTATAAACCATACAACGCTCTTTGACCGCCAGATGCAGTATGATACCAATTATCGTGAGATGTTTTGCCAGCGTAGCCACCGTCCCCCACTTGAGCGGTGCCCGTGAAGACAGTTAATACACTTAGTGATATTTTTTTATATTCTCCGGCTAAACCTCCTCCACCGGCGCCTCCGCCGTTAGTATGGTGTCCTGCTTCAGCACCGCCGCCGCCGCCACCAATTCCGCCGTTGCAATAAATTATATTGTTGTTCGAACTATCTTTAATAAGTGTGATACCGCCGGAAGAACCGCCACCACCACCAGCACCGGAATTATAATCTCCAGGGGAGCGCGCACCGCCACCACCGCCGGCACCACCGGCGCCTACAGCTTCTATTTCATAATAACCCGGTATCAAAGCTATTGGGTACTCGCCAGCCTGATAAAAATAATAATTAGAAGACTTTAATGTTAAACCGTAAACAATATCGTGCATAGATATTAAATACACTGAGTTTCTAGATGTGCCATCCGCATATGACGCGGTTATCTGTACAATGTCACCTATATGAACCCCTTGTAAGAATGTTTGATACGGCATACCTGCATATTGCTTGTTTGCGTCTACCCAAGTTGAAGGGAATTGATATTGAGTTCCGTTAATAAAAAATTCAAACGTTGCGTCAACCTGTGTATCAGGTGCGGTAAATATCTGACCATAAGGCTGAGAATAATCGTGACCTTCTTCAGTTGTTTTATAAAGCCACGCCCCAGAAGAAGGTATTGCTGTCGTTGTGTCAGCGAATCTGCGCACATTAGATTCAGCCAAGTTTCTTGTGAAATCAAAAAACGCAGAACCACCGTGTCCATCGGTCTGGTCAGGATTTGAACCAAACGCACCTGTAGGGCCTTCTCTTGTAGCAGAAGAGCCTAATGCCCCACCACCACCATTGTTATCTGTTGCAGACTGACCACAAACCAAACCTGCTGCGGCAGTAAATATGCTTTTGTTCATTTCAACTGGCACAGTGCCAAGGTAAACGCCGTCAAATGTTTCGGCAACGCCTTTTTCTCTTGTTGCGCCCGTAGCGCTCATTATAGAAGCAGGGTTTTCAAAAGATAAGCAAGGTTTTCCGTCAATCAAAATAAACAAAGCAGAGTTCTTGCTGGATGTTGCATCCCAGTCTTCTGTTCCTAAAGTATAACGTGTTATTTTTTTGCCGTTTGAAAATGTTATTATCCAAGGTGTGAAAGTTGTTTCTGTATTAACAACCTTTATAGGATTCGCTGTTGGGTAAGTGCCATAATTTGCGCTGCTTATTGTTTCTATTTTCTTAAAACCGCATAAAACACCTGCCGCACCGCCAATAGCTACCCCGTCTGCACCAAGACTTTTTCTGCCAGGTCCTGTAGAACCATTGTTACACCACAATTCAACAGAAGAACCTTCGTGCAAATAAGCATATCCCCAGGCGCCATATCTTTTACCAATTCTATCAAGTCCGTCAGGCACGACTCTCATAGCGTACCAACCTTCTGCGCCGTCTGGTACAACATAAGTGATTTTCTGTCCAGCAGCAGCCTGAGCGACCTGAGTTTTGTTTGGAATGGCATCCCAAGAAGACCACGCTGGGTCTTCAAAAGGATTTGGGTATTCAAGGTCAGTAAAACTTGTTCTGCGGTTTATAATCATTTTTTACCCCCTACAAGTTAGAATAAACGCTGTAATCTCCGTACCAATAACCACTTATATAATCAAAGGTAAATAAGTATGTATTGCCTTCAACAAACACTGGGGCTTTAACCCACCAACGTACAGTGTTGTCAAAGGTTAAACCGTCACCCAACGATTCGCTGCCAGACGCTCTTACGTGTGTGTATTTAGCCATACATTCGTTCATACGGCTAGGTGTTGGTTGTGGCATATTAACTGTTACTGTGTTTGCTTCAGAAGAACCTTGAATAACATTAGAGGTAAAGTTTGAAAGAGTAACGGTTGTGCCAGCTTTTAACACTTCTGGCATTGGTATAAATTGACCAGCAGAACCACCAGCTTGACCAGCAGCAGAAGTAAAGCCTGCTAATTCTTGTGGTATCATACCAACAGACTTAAAGTTTTCATTATCACTCAAGTCAATGTTTTCGCCAATTCTTACAATCAAAGACTGACCCAAATAAATACATCTTTTACGTGTATTATCGTTTGAGTAATGCAAACCAAAGATTGCTGCTTCTGCCGCTTCCTGTGTGTCAAATACTTGTGTGTACTCACCATTGACTTTTTCTGTCATAGGTGCAACTAAAAGTGTTTGCTTGGTTGGTGTTATGCAAGGCACAAATACCATAAATTTACCAACGGCAGATGGTAATACCTGTTCATAACGGTTGTCTGTTATATTATAAATATGATTCGTATCTAACGCTGTAACTTCATTGGTATTAGCATCGTAACCAGGGTAAAGAATCTTAAATGTATAAGGCGATTCGCTTTGAACATCTAATACAGAAGGCAATGATGGCGTTGTGTCAAAGTTAATAGCTTCGTCAACTATTTCCAATGCCCCCATCTGTAATGTAGAAGCAGAAGCTGCAGATATGTAACCACCTTTTGTTTCAGCCACAGGCACTTCACGTGTTCTGTGGTCTGTGCTCATCAACCAAGGCTGATACTTAAATGACCCGCTCTGGAATGTTTTTGTACCCTCGTTGTTCAAAACAAAAACAGAACCTAAGAAACATCTGTCTGTCATTTGAGAAGCAGATATCGGATTTACATCGTGTGCTATCGAGCCAGATGGTGTAGCATATAAGAAGTGTGCGCCTTCATCCCAAGTGTTGTCTATTGTCACAGTAGGGTCCGTAAATGATACTTCTTGTAAGTCCGCTTGCGTATTACCAAAGAAACCTTTCGTATTGAAATACGCCGTAAAAGAAGAAAAGGTTATAGTAGTAGCGTTTGTTAATGTTGCCGTAGGCTGATTAACACCGTCATAATAAACACCAGTTAAAGAATACCCACCAGACAGTTTAGTCCTTATCATTGTGAGCAACTGATTGTTTGAATTTGGGTTGACTGTAATGCCGTGCCCTGTCAAAGCATTAACAATTTCTTTTGTTATAATATAAACTTGTTCGTCTGTCATATAGCCGTATGTGTTGACATCACCAGCCATAGCAACAGTATTACGTATCATACCGCCTTGAGCTTCGCCTATGGTTGTTTGACTGTCAGCAGGTCGTCTATCGTCTGCGTTTTGACCAAAGATATAGTTTTTATCTTTCATTTTGTTTTCTCCTTACGCTTGTATGTACGTAATATTGTATGATATACCAACAGGTTTACCAAACGGCCACCTGTCAGTAAAAGACATTTCAATTATGCCGTTTATTATGTTTTCTGGCGCCGTAACAACAATTTCAAAGTGCTGTAAAGATTCAATCACTTCAATGTTGTTTTCGACAGAATAATCGTAACCGTCAAGTGCGGTTTCATAAAACTTTTTCAAATTAACTAAAGTTAAAGGCTGTCCGCGTATTTGTGTCTTTGCCCTAATATAATTTGCCATAATCTTGATAGTATCAACAGATGCGCGTCCATTCCAATAATATTCAACCAACCCTTCCGGTCTTGGCCCCCATTCACGGCGATTGTAAATCAAAGCACCTTGTGTCGCATACCATTTTGTGCTTAAACCGTAAAAGTTGGCAGCAACCATTAACTCATAGTATGTCGTAATATTATCCATATCAAGCATATCTAAAAACGGCAAAGGGCTTATGTTTTTTGCAATATCATAAAAGCCGGTATATAGAGTCATAAATGCCGGTGAGTTTTGAATATACCAAGGAAAGTCATAGTTTAACTTCATTAGTAATCAACCTTTATGTTGTTTGTCAAACAAGACGCATACTGCCTCGATTCGATAACATAGTTTTGGTTTGTGTATGTCGTATGTGTATCAAGATTTTCAAACACAACGCTTATAATATCCATAGACGAAACGTTAAGAAACTCTTGCATAACCTTTGAATAGGCGACATCGATTCCAACAGGCAATGTGTTGACATAATTTGCTATGTTTTCTTTTATTTTGTCAACTTGTTGCAAATCTGGTGCCCCAACTTCTTCGTTAACTCGTATGTTTATAGTTATACCTAATTTAACTTCGCTTGGAACGGAGAACAAAACGTCTTTCATAGTCCCAAAGGGGTCCGCTATGTTTACTGTAGTGTTGCCGTATGTTGGGCTTCCTGGCACCTTATTCCATAAAATAGCCTTAGCAACAGATTGCTTCCAAAACAAAAACTGTTCCGTTGTTCTGTCGATAGCTGCAGATGGTGCAACCAGAAACTCTGTTGTGTATGGTGGCAAACCTTCCGCAGAAGTAGACGATGTATCATTATATGTAACACCTATTCCTCTTATGTCAGGAAGAGCTTTTATTTCGTTTTGAATATGTTCTATGGTTGGATTAAATACAGGCACAGATAAGCTAAGTCTTTTTCTAAAGTCTGCATCTGTTTCCCTTTCTGTGCCAGTGCCAAGACCAATAATTTCCATTGATATAATACCGCTTACATCGTCTGTTCTTAAGTGGTTTCCTACAACAGCAGATGAGTTGCCTTCGCCAGAAAAAACAACAGGAAAAGAAGTGTTTACGGATTCGATAGATATAGCTTCTTCTGTCACAAAAGATTCGCCAGTTTCGTTACAAACAAACACTTGACCCTGACCAATGGTAAACGGCAACGAAGAAGGGTTAGATATAGCTGAAATTGTTGCTGTTTGTGGTGTGCCTGCGTGTCTTTTTAATCCGCGTGCAAGAGCCACAAAATCCAACCAAATTCCGCTCATTGTATTCACATTTAACTGTGTAAGAACTTCAATACCATCAGCATCAGCATTAGCTAACAATTCTGCCAATTCTTGAATCAAGATGTTCTGTGGCAAAGTGTCATCTGTAACATTGAAATCACTGCCAAACGCAGTTGTAAATATATTCTGAATTTGGGTCTTATAATCTTCTACGCTTTGAGCTATAAAACCTTGATTTGTCCAAGTTCCCATCTGTTCACCTTTTGTTTTCCATTATAACCGTGTTATCCAATGTTTTCAATATTCTTGTTGTATTCCAATGCCCCATAAATAGACTGTATTTTGAAATATAATCTAAGACCTTGAGTCTTGTGGTCCTGTTCTGCTTTTAAGAAATAAACATCTTGTACACCATCAACATTAGCTATAACACGTGTTATTTCTTGTATTTTCATTGGCAACGGCGTGTTTGAAAAGATAATACCAAAATAATCTACGCCCTTTGTTTCGTCTGGCACTTCACCCTTAACAACCTGTAAATTGCAGTCTATCTGAGTTCTCAACGCTTCAAGGTCTGAGTCTATGCAAATCAACCCGTATTCCGCTTTTACATCGTTGCCGTTATCAGTTTCTGTCTTCTGTGTTATTGTCCACGTTTGCATTTATTCCTCCTAAGATGCCGGTACATCCGTTACAACTGGTAACGCAGGGTTGGACGGTACGGCGTTAACAACAAGGTGTGTATGATTGTCTAATGATATACCGCTACTTGTTATCACGTCTCCGCCAGAATTTATATCTCCACCAGATGTTATTGTTGAGCTCGTAGTAACTTCTCCGTTAACCTGCAAAGAGCCGTTTATCGTTGTAGAACTCGCATTTATTGTTGCTTTTGTTCCATTAACAATTATATTGCCGTCCGCTGATATTGTCAATGACACGCCATTGCTCATACTTAAAGAAACCGATTCGTTTCCTTGTTCTGGGTCGCTTATAGTCATAGTTACACGGTTAGACTTTACAACAAGCGATTCGTTTGTTGTTGGGTAATCCGTTGCACAGTTCTTGTTGTTTGGCACAAAAGGTACAAACACACTGTTCTTTCTCATAAATCTTAATGTAGCCCAAGGCACAGATGGACCACCGTTCTCAACCCAATCTTGTATATCTTCTGTAAATATTTCTAAATAACCAGTGTCACCGGGCTTAGGGCAACATCTAATAGAGAACTGGCCGTAACGTTCTTGCTTCACAGGAATACCATAAAACACGTCCAGTTGTTTTACGTTTGCTGGCACTTCGACACCAAATTCGTTTATAACAACAAAACTACCGTCTGTTGTGTTCACAAAGTCATAGACTTCTTGCACAACGTCAACAGTTTGAGTGTCAGGGTGAAACTCTAGCACTTTTACCATCATATGCGTGTTAATTAAATATTTAGCAGCTACTGCTGCGTCTGGCGCCTGCATTATTTAGCTCCTGTCATCATTGGTACGGTTTGGACTGTTGTTGTCCAGTCTTTGCCGTGTGTTGATAATTTATGCGTAACCTTATACATAAGGAACCCAACATTAAACATATACCCGTTCTTAGCAGCAACGTTTTGATATTGTGACACTGCAGCTATTGCCATACTTGTTGATAATTGAGTTGTTGCAACTGCAGCATTATCAGAAGAACCACCTAAAGGCACTATAAGCTGATTACCTTGCCCAGGCATCTTTGTGAAGTTTAATTTGTTTATGTTAAGTATGCCTGACTCTTCGGGGTTCCCTTCATATGTAGAATCAAGAATCAGAGCGAGATACCGCTGAGGCTTGCACTCTCTGTTAAACCACATTTTTACATTCAAACAACCAGAAGGTGTTGCTACAGGTGTTTCTAAAAGATTTTGAAAGTTAATTATCTTTACGACACCATCTGTGTCTAAAGGTACCATTGACTTGTAAGAGCCAAGAGGGTATACAGCGTAAACAATGTAACCCCAAGCGTCCTCAATGAGTTTGTAACCAAGGTTTTCTCCACCAAAAGCGCAAAGGTCTAAAAGACAAGGGTCTTTTGCTGAATTGTTCGTATAAAACTTATCTGTTCTGATTCTGTTCTCAAGATTTGCATCCGTTGCTCTTCTGCGCAAAACTTCGTCTTGTTTTACATCCTCTAAGGCACCACCAGTTTCTTTTACAGAATAAACATCGTTCAAGTTGCTCACATACAACACTTTCATCCATTGCGGATTCGTTGTACCTCGCTCCGGTGAATCTAAAGGTAAAGCTTCTGCTGTTGTCGAACCGAGAATATTCCTTTTTTCCGGTGGATACCAATAATCACCATATTTAGTGGCAAAATACTTAAACGTCTGGTCAAAAGTTGAAAAACCTTTTTGCGTTTCGTCTTTTTTTGCATCCCAAGAAAACACAGGTACAAAATCCTTGGTGCCACTTACAGGTTTCATCTGTTTGTATTGCATAGCTGTTATGTCTATGTTGTGACAAGATAACGTTAATATATTATCTGCGCCTTTATGAACATACATAGAGTTATTGACGTAGCCCTTATCAAACAAAGGTTCGCCGTATGTAGCACCATCATTACACAGCAATTCGCTATCGTTTAACACAATATTATTAGTGTTTTTTGCTTGGCTATTAGCTTTCTTTTCTTCTTCTTTAATTTTTTGTGCTTCTATTTCTGTTGGGTCTTTTGCTACAAAATAACCAGCATAAACACTTACGCGCAACTTACCGGAATAGTAATCATATATATCTTCGCCGTTTGTAAAATACGTCATACCAGAAGCAATGGTAGATAAAATGTTTGGGCTTGGGTTGTATATTTTAATGCGTGCTTCATAACCAGCCTTGCCGTTTAATTTAGAAGCAGGGTTGTCTATTAGTTCTACCTCTATACGTGGACAAAGAAAGGGCGCTTTGCGTGGGTTATATTCAATAACAAATGTATTGCCTTGCCCGATGTTGCCGCCAGTAAAGACTAACTTTAGACATCTATCAAAATTAAAATCATTCTTCGACAATTTCAATCACCGCTAATCTGTTACCAAGTTGTTCGTATGGTTCATATTTTACCTTTGGGTCGCCAGTGTCAACAACACCGAGACTAACAGGCAGAATGTCAAGAACGCCTGCAGTATTTGGGTCTAAAGCAATACCACAAGCAACTAATTCACCATCGCTATAATAATTAGCATACCATCTATAATAAAATGGGTCAAATTTAATATCTGCAGTCATACCGTTTGCAAGGGTAACGGTTTGTTCTTTTGCTGCTATACCAAGACTATTTACTGCCATTTAACCCTCCTTAAAACCGATTTTTAACCCAATCCCAAGCAGAAGAAGCTCTTGACGTTAGTGAAGCGCTTTCACCTGTTATAGCTTTGCGCGCAGGCATAACCGGGGCTTCTTTGCCGTTGGTTGTTTGTTGATATGTAGTATACATTATTATTTCTTCAAATTCTATTGTCGCGTACAACATATCCATCTTTGTAGCATCTGTGCGCGGTTTAATGCTTTTTATTAACATATTTTCATAGATGCCGTGTGGTGTATGAACCGTAAAAGGCACTGCGTTTTCCATAAGCCATCTTAAGCGATACAATGCATACTGTGCGCGTGTATTACCGCCGTAGAACAAGTTACTGGTCAGAACGTTTGTCATCCAGCCACCAGTTATGTCAACTGCGCTAGAAATAGAATTTACAGCCTCATCCAATATATCGTCAGATAAATAATTAGATACTGCAATAACTGCACTAACAGAAGCAGGCTTTCTTAAGCGCGAATCGGTTACACTGTTTGTAACATACATAATTGGGTTTTGCGTAAATTCTACAGAACTTGCACCATCAACATCACCAAGGCAGTCAATAATAACACCTTCTTGTTTTGCACCGTTAACCAGTTTTGTAACAGCTCTGACGGCGCCTCCAATATTGCCTAAATATTTTTCCGCAAACTCTCCGATTTTGTCTTCGTTTGGTACTTCACCAATTATGTAATAAGGGTTTCTGTTTCCTAAAGCGTTTGATATTGTGTCAGCAACAGAACTTACGGTATTTATAACACCAGAAAGAGATTCTCGCCCTTCGCTGTTACGTTTATCAAGACCGTCTTTGCCCCAGATAGTAGAACCGACAACATTGGTAGCCATTGTGCCTAAACCATTCAAAGAAAAATTCTGCGTATTTCTTTTCATTTTTTAAAACCCTAATGTCTGTGTTAATAATGTTCCTTCTTGTATTACGTTATCAACTTCTTGTGATTTTATTGTTTCACCGTCTACATTTATGTTAATGGTCTGGTGTTGCAATATACGGTCTCTTGTGCTCCTTATTGTTGAGTACGCATCACCGGCTTCTATAGCGTCACTTGAACTTATTTTTCTTGATGCAGTTTTATAATATTCGGGGGTATACGTAGGCATTTCGCCAAGCATATCTCCTATGCCCCCCTCTACAAGTTTTGGCGCCATTCTTTTGCCTGCGAGTATTTTTTCATATGGAGATGTTAAAGATAGCGCTGCAGAATCGCCAGTTGGCAAATAAACACCAGGCT